>JAATGE010000642.1 GCA_015654825.1 Rhodospirillales bacterium | reverse complement strand
TTCGCAAATGTCGGCCATTTCGTTAATGAAAGTGACTTTCATCGCCAGGAACGAGTTCGCCGCGTATTTGATCAGTTCCGCGGTTTCCAACCCGGTAAACAGGATCGGGGCTTCGATCAGGTAAAGCGGGCGGTAGAGCAGGCGCAGCACCTCGCGCGAGCGTTCGGTCTCGGCGCCGATCACGATGCGGTCGGGGCGCATGAAATCGCCGATCGCACTGCCTTCGCGCAGGAATTCCGGGTTGCTGGCGACGTCCACGTCCAGATCAGGGCGTACCGAACTCAACAACTCCTTGATGCGGGTGCCGGTGCCGACCGGGACCGTCGATTTCGTCACGATTACGGTGTAGCCGGTCAGCACGGCCGCCACTTGCTCGACCGCGGCATAGACGTAGGTCAGGTCGGCGTGGCCGTCGCCGCGGCGGGTGGGGGTGCCGACGGCGATGAACACCGCTTCGGCGCCGGCGACGGCTTCGCGGATGTCGTCGCCGAAGGTCAGGCGGCCGGCGCGGGTGTTGTCGGCCACCAGTTCGGCCAGGCCGGGCTCATAGATCGGCATGCGGCCCTGGCACAGGCTCGCGAGCTTGGCGGCGTCCGCCTCGACGACCGACACGTGATTGCCCAGCTCGGCGAAGCAGGCGCCCGAAACCAGGCCCACATAGCCGCCACCGATCATCGCAATGCGCACGCAGGGAACCTCTAGCGGTGGGACCCTGGGGCAGCAGGGCTGGCGCGCTATAGCCGCTTGAACCCGCCGGGGGAAGCGCCGCATCCCATCAAAACGTCAGGGATTCCGTGCAAATCCACGCAGTCGGGCCGAAATGGCTACATCTTCATGGCGACCAGCGCGGCCCGCACCTCGGCCAGCACCGGGCCCCAGTCGCCCGGCTCGGGCTGGCGGAACTGGCGCAGCGAGGGGTACCAGGGTGTCCCGCTGCCGGTGGCGCCCCAGCGCCAGTCGCCGGCAAAGCGGTTCAGCAGCCACACCGGCCTGGCCAATGCGCCGGCGAGGTGGATCACCGCGGTGTCGACGCCGATCACGAGATCGAGGCCCGCGACCAGCGCGGCGGTGGCGGCGAAATCGCCAAGTTCCTCGGTCCAGTCGGTCAGGTCCAGGGGTGGCCGGGCGACGCGGCCGAGCTGGAGGGAGACGAAACTGATGCCCGCGATGCCGCCCAGGGCGGCGAGGGCTGCGGCCGGGATGGAGCGGGCGTGATCGAACGGGTAGTCGGGGTTGCCGGCCCAGACCAGCCCGACACGGCTGCCGGGAAGCGTCGCCAGGCGGGCGGCCCAGGCGGCCGCTTCATCGGCAGGGGGGTGCAGATAGGGCACATCGGCCGGTATGGTCTCAAGGCTGGTCGCGAACGCGCCGGGCAGGCTGACCAGTGGGGAATGGGCCGCGAATTCGGGCGTCGGATCGTCCAGCGACACCACGTTGTCCACGCCGTCGAGGGTGCGCAGCAGGCGGACCAGCGGCGGCTGCACGCCCAGCACCAGCTTTGCGCGCCTGCCGGCCATGGTGGCGAAGCGGCTGAACTGGATGGTGTCGCCGAGGCCCTGCTCGGCGTGCAGATACAGCACGCCGTCGTCCAGCTTGCTGCCGTCCCAGGGCGGCTCGGCAAAGCGCGGCGCGACGCCGACCGCGCCGCGCCAGCGATATTCCCAGTGCGGCCAGGCTTCCCGCAGGCGCCCGGCGACCAGCAGGGTCAGGGCCAGATTGTAGTGCGCGTCGCTGTTTTCCGGGTTCAGCCGGAGCGCCGTGCGGCTGGCCTGCTCGGCTTCATCGAACTCGGCGATGTCGCGCAGCGCGATGGACAGGTTGTTCCAGGCCTCGATGCGGTCCGGTGCCAGGGACGCTGCCTCACGCGCCAGGGGCGCCACGTCGCGCAGCTTGCCGGACAGGCGCATGGCGTCGGCGAGATCCGTGACGATCGCCGCCTGGTGCGGCGCCAGCCGGTCAGCCTCACGCAGGTAGCGCATCGCCTCCAGCGGCTTTCCGGAGCGCAGCAGGGCGTGGCCGGCCATGTGCTGGGTGCCGGGGCTGCCGGGATCGAGGCTGAGGGCGCGGATGAAGCTGGTGGCGGCCAGCGGTATCTGGCCTGTGGCCAACAGGGCCAGGCCCAGATTGTTGTGCGCGGGCGCAAACCTTGGGGCCAGGCGAACGGCGCGACGGTATGGCTCGATGGCGTCGGCGGGCTGGTTGGCGGCGAGATAGGTGTTGCCCAGGTTGTAGTGGTGGACGTGGTTTTTTGGTTGCAGCTTGATCAGTTGACTGAAGGCGCTGGCGGCTTCGGCGAAGCGGCCGGCGGATTTCAGTTGGAGGGCGGATTGTTCCAGAGAGATCATAAAAGGTTAAGGAAGGCCAGGGCTCTGCCCTGGACCCGCTGGGGACAAGTCCCCAGACCCCGATTAATTTTGTCGGTCCCCTGGCGAAGCCTATTAATTAATGGGGTCTGGGGACTTGTCCCCAGCTTGGTCCAGGGGCAGAGCCCCTGGCCTTCCTGATTCCTACTCGCGTAACAAGTCATTGATCGCCGTCTTCGCCCGCGTCTGCGCATCCACGCGCTTCACGATCACGGCGCACCCGAGCCCCGGCCCCGGCGAGCCGTCCGGCAGCGCGCGGCCCGGCAACGTTCCGGGCACCACGACCGAATAGGCCGG
>JAATGE010000163.1 GCA_015654825.1 Rhodospirillales bacterium | reverse complement strand
GACATGGCGTCTGCCGCCGTCTGCAGCGTGGCCGATGCCATGCTGCGCTTCACCGTGCTCACTGCGTTGCCCGCCGCCGGTACCTGCGGAACGGCGTCCGCCGCGCGGCGTGGAAAGAACGGCACCAGCCGCACCGGCTTTACGTTGGCTGCGCAGGAGACGTCGCCGGTCTTCAGCGTTTTGGTGAAGTGCCGCACAATATTTTGCGTGCAATCATCCACGTCGCCCAGCGCATCGACATGGAAGCTGTTGGCGATCACGAGATGGCGCCCGTGCGAAAACTCCTTGGCCGCGGCAGCGCCTTCCGCGGCCGGTGTCAGCATATCCAGCTCGCCGTTGATGACCAGCGTCGGCGCATCGGTAAACCGCGCCCCGGCGGGGATTGGAATGCCCGGCGCGTAGGGTGGATCGGAGACCGGCCAGCGCAGGCACATATTCAGCACGCTGACATCGATCGCGACGGTCTGGAATTCCGCCAGCGTCAAAGGCGCGTACACCCCGGGGTTGGTTTGAAGCTGCGCCGCCAGCGATGCGCGCCGCTGCTGGATCCGTTCCGCGATCGGCGCATTCATATCGTAGATCTGCGGATAGTCGAGGCAGCTCACGGCAACAAACAGGCCGCGGCTGTAACCGGGCGCCGCCTCCGGGTTTTCGCTGGCATTGTTTTCCGTCACCAGGCGGAGCAGCGGCGCCTTGTCGCCGGTCTGCAGCGCGCGGATCGACGCATCCAGGTCGCGGTAATTGATCCAGCCGGAAGCACCGCCATACAGGATCAGACCGACACTGCTGGGATCGGCGACACCGTGGCGCAAATTCCCATCCCCATCCGGCCCGGTGCCGCTGATCGGCTGCTGGCGCACCGTCGCCAGCAGGCCCTTGATACGTGACAGAGACGATCCCGCCAGCGCCGCGCAATAGGGTGAACGTTTGCAGGCCAGATTGAATCCGCGCCGCACGGTCATGCCGGCCGGCGGATACCACGGCGACGCGTCCACCGCCTGATAGGCGCCATCCAGCACCAGGCTGCGCAACCGGTCCGGATAGCGCGCCGCGAGCACCTGCCCGAAGAACGTGCCGTAGCTGTCGCCGTAATAATCGATCTGGCCGACGCCGAGTTTGTCCAGCACCGCCACAATGTCGTCGACCGCCAGCGGCGTGCCGTAGAGCACGGAAGCGCGTCCCAGCGAGCGGCCGCACGCGCCGACCGCCGGCACCGTCATGATCTTTTGCGTCTGCAGCGGCCGGCAATCAATCACGCCGGAGGCGCCGGTGCCGCGCGGGTCGACCAGCAGCATGTCGTGGTTGACGCGCAGCGGCCGGTACAGCGCCAGGTAGGCGGCACGGCTGCCGATACTGGGCAACCCCGGGCCGCCCTCCTGCGTCACGATGGTCCCCGTGGCGGCGCCCGGCCCGGTGTGCGGATAGAACAGGAAGGCGATCGCGATGGTGCCCGGCACCCGCCCGGAGGGATCGAGCGGCCGTGCCAGTGTGCCGCAAAACGCCGGCTCGCGCGGACAAGGTTGCAATGCCATCGAACCGACGCGCAGCGTCGCCGCCGGTGCCTGGCTGGCGAAGGCCAGCAGCAGCAACGCGAAACCGAGCAGACGCTTCATGGCGGCAATCCCCTGTACCGCCAAAATGTGATCACATTTGCCAGGCCCACCTCAAGCGCCGTCTGCGATTTTTGTGCGAAAAGCCGCCCGCCCCCGACCGAACCGGCGCGTCCCGCGTTGCTTGATCATCCGCCGCGTCCGCACGTATCGGTGCGACCTCCGGGAAACATCGCCGCAGGGAGACCCACCATGAAGATCGACAGCGTTGCGGACCTGGTCGCCGAAACCCTGATCCAGGCCGGGGTGAAGCGCATCTACGGCGTGGTTGGGGACAGCCTCAACGGCCTGACCGAGGCACGGCGCCACCGCGAGGCGATCGAGTGGATGCACGTGCGCCACGAAGAGGTGGCCGCCTTCGCCGCGGCCGGCGAGGCTCAGATCACCGGCGAACTCGCGGTCTGCGCCGGGTCCTGCGGCCCAGGCAACCTGCACCTCATCAACGGCCTGTTCGACGCCCACCGCAGCCGCACGCCGGTGTTGGCCATCGCCGCCCACATCCCCTCGGGCGAAATCGGCGGCGGTTACTTTCAGGAAACCCACCCGCAGGAGTTATTCCGCGAGTGTAGCATTTACTGCGAACTTGTCTCGGATACGGCGCAGCTGCCCTATGTTCTGGAAAACGCCATCCGCGCTGCCGTCGGGCAGCGCGGGGTCGCGGTTCTGGTCATCCCCGGCGATGTCGCGCTGCGCCCGGCCCCGCGCCGCGAAATTTCCCCGAACGCCGGCCTGCTGCCGGTCGCACCCGTGGTGCGGCCCGCCGAGCCTGTGTTGGCCGCCTTGGCCGACCTGCTGAATGGCGCCCGGCGGGTGACGCTGTTCTGCGGCCGTGGCTGCGCCGGCGCCCATGCCCCCCTGATGCGCCTCGCCGAAACCCTGAAAAGCCCGATCGTGCACGCGCTCGGCGGCAAGGAGCATGTCGAGTTCGACAATCCCTACGACGTCGGCATGACGGGGTTCATCGGGTTCTCCTCCGGCTACGCGGCAATGCACGCGTGCGACGTGCTGCTGATGCTGGGCACCGACTTCCCGTACAAGCAGTTTCTGCCGACCGATGCGAAAGTCGCCCAGGTCGACATCAGGCCGGAGCATCTCGGGCGCCGCTGCAAGCTCGATCTCGGTGTCGTCGGCGATATCGGTGCCACGATCGAAGCATTGTTGCCGAAGCTGACGGCCAAGACAGACCAGGCTCATCTCGACAACAGCCTGGCCCACTACCGCAAGGCCCGCGCGGACCTCGACGAGCTCGCCCGCGGCACGCCGGGCCGCAAGCCGATCCACCCGCAATACCTCGCGCGCCTGCTCAGCGCGCAAGCCGCCGACGACGCCATTTTTACCGCCGATGTCGGCACGCCAACGATCTGGGCCGCGCGCTACCTCGCCATGAACGGCCGAAGGCGCCTGATCGGGTCCTGGGCCCACGGTTCGATGGCCAATGCGATGGCACACGCCATCGGCGCGCAGGCGGCGCGGCCCGGCCGCCAGGTCATATCGATGTCCGGTGATGGCGGCTTTACCATGCTGATGGGCGACCTCCTGTCGCTGACGCAACTGAAGCTGCCGGTGAAGGTG
>JAATGE010000408.1 GCA_015654825.1 Rhodospirillales bacterium | reverse complement strand
TGCTGAGAAATCGATGTTGGCGTAGAGTTCGGCAATCGGTAGTTCGATGCCGATTTCGGGCATCCGGAGAATTGCGTCTTCACCGAGGATGTGGCCGATCCAGTCGCTGCCTTCTCCGGAGCGGGTGAACATCATGCCTTCGGGGCCGGTTTGTTCGAGCATGATGTAGCGGCGTACGGAAGCGGTCGCGGCATACTCGCGATTCTTCACCATGCGGTCGGTGTGTGCCGTGCTTTTGCCGATGATTTCGAAGATGACGACAGGCTCGTGGACGAGCATGCTGCCGCGCTCTACCGGGGTGCAGGTCACAAACGCATCCGGGTAGCGGATGCTGTTCATGACGCGGATCTTGAGACTGTTGCCGTGCACGCGGCAGGGCTTGCCGTCGAGGCGGTTGGCGAGCGCCCGGACCAGGTTCACCTGGATCGCATCATGTTCGAAGGTGCCGCCCGTCATGGCGATGGGGCGTGCGCCGTCGAACTCGTGGCGCAGTTCCTGCCTTTCCTCCCAGGCGAGGAATTGCTCGACCGTCCAGGGCTTTTGCAGCACGACGTTCATGGCTGGCTTCTACCACGAGATCGACGTTCGGCCCAAGCTCGCCGACGAGACCTGGCGTTGCGTCGCCGGGAGGCCGGCTATTGCCGGAGCCCCCACTCGGTGAACAGGGCGGTGAGGCTGCCCGGTTCGGCGCCGGCGAGGGCGACGTAGCCGTCAGGTCGCACAACGTAGGCTGCGTTTTCCTGCAGGCCGGCGCGGGCGGCGGCGGGGCTCCAGGCGAGGGTGTGCAGGGCGAGGCCGTGGTTGGCGCAGGCGGTTGCCAGCGCTGGGTCCGGGGTGCCGTAGACGTGGACTTGCCAGTCCAGGGTGCGCAGGGTGGCGAAATTGTCCGGGGCGGTTCCCGCGGGTGGGACCCAGGGCAGGCGGTCGCCGCCGGCGACCTCGCCGGCGGTGCCGCGGTTCAATGGGCTGCCGCGATAGTTCAGCGATGTTTGCGAGAGCGTACGGAAGGCGAAACGGCGCACGGCTTGGAGGCGCGCGAGTACGGGTACCACGTGCGGCACGATATGCAGGCGCATGAAGCGTGCGGCAGGGCTGGCGCTGGTGGCGACTACAAAGGCGCGGTCGGTGGTTTCGACGAGGCGTCGCGCGAAGGCGATGCGTTCGGGCTCGTAGGTTTCGAGTAGGCGCGGATCGGCGCGTCCGTGCAGTACCCAGGCGAGTTTCCAGGCGAGGTTGATGGCGTCGCCGATGCCGGTGTTCATGCCCTGGCCGCCGACCGGGCTGTGCAGGTGGGCCGCGTCGCCGGCGAGAAAGGCGCGGTCCTTGGCGAAGTGGGCGGCGACACGATGGTGCACGCGGTAGATCGAAAACCAGTGCATCTTTTCGACAACGAGCGCGAGGTTCTGCCGCAGGCGAAGGCTGACATCGTTCCAGGCCAGCGTTACGGGGCGGTTCTCGGCGTCCGGCGGCACCATGCCGACGAGGCGGGCGCGGCCTTCGCCCTGCATCGGGAACGCGGCGAGGAACTCGCGCGCGCTCAACACGGCATGCAATTCGCCGTTGAAAATCGGGCCGCTGGATTCGATGTCGGCGACGTAAAAGAGGTTGGCGTAGGTTCCGCCCGGAAAACCGGTGCCGAGCGTTTCGCGAACCTTGGAGTGGGCGCCGTCGCAGCCGGCGATGTAGTCGGTCAGGCAGATTTCCGTCGTGCCATCCGGGCGCAACAATCGCGCCTCGATATGGTCGCCGCGATCGTCGAAGCCGAGGAGTTCGGTGCGCCGTTCGACCTCGATGCCGAGGCCGGCGAGATGCTCGATGAGCAGTTGCTCATGGCGATCCTGTGGCAGGATCAGAATGAACGGGAACGGACTGATGCCTGCGCCGAGGTCGCCGAGTTCGATGCGCGCGGCGTGTTTGCCGCCCACCCACAGATTGATTGCCGCAAAAGTCACGCCGGCGCCGACGATTGCGTCGGCAAGGCCGATCTGCCGATAGAATTCCAGGGTGCGCGCGTGCACGATCAGCGCGCGGGACGTTGTGCCCGCTTCGGCGGTCTTGTCGACGATGCGCACGCGAATGCCGAAATGCGTCAGCCAAATCGCCAGCACGAGCCCCGTGGGCCCAGCACCAGCTATCAGTACCCGAGCCTCCGACATCAAGTCCCCCTATTGGATGGGGTCTGGAACCTAAGGCCCCAGCGGGTCCAGGGCAGAGCCCTGGCCTTACTCTGCTGCCTGCAGCATTTTCGGTTTTGGCGCAAACTCCATAGCCTCGTCAGTGACCGACCCGAAGCGCAGCGCCATCAGATCCAGCGCGTAGTTCTGGTGCACGCGCCAGGGCGTATGTTTGCCCTGTTTCGGCATCTTGTCGATGGCGCGCAGCACGTAGCCGGACGAGAAATCAAGGAACGGATCGGGCTGCATGGCGGCGTCGCGGACGCGCGGGGTGCAGCTCACCTGGCCGTGCTTTTCCATATGGTTGAGCAAGCGGCAGACATATTCGCAGGTCAGGTCGCATTTCAGCGTCCAGGATGCGTTGGTGTAGCCGAACGCGGAGGCGAGGTTGGGCACGTCGCTGTACATCATGCCTTTGTAGGTAAAACGTTTCGCGAAATCGACCGGGACGCCATCGACGCTGATTTGCAGGCCGCCGAGAAACAGCAGTTTGAGGCCGGTTGCCTTGACGACGATATCGGCCGGCAGTTCGCGGCCGGATTGCAGGCGCACGCCGTGTTCGGTGAACTGGTCTATCTGGCCGGTTTCGATCGAGGCGGTGCTGTCGCGCAGGGCCGCGAACAGATCGGAATCGGGGACCAGGCACAGGCGCTGGTCCCACGGATTGTAGCGCGGCGTGAAGTGCGTTTGCACATCGTAGTCGGGGCCGAGTTCCTTGCGGACCAGGTCGATGATGCCGGCTTTTACGCGGGCCGGGTATTTTCGCGCCAGGCGGAAGAAATACATCGACATCAGCACGTTGCGCCAGCGCGCGACGCGGTAGGCCAGCATGGCGGGCAAATGGCGCCGCAGCCAGTTGGCGAACGCGTCCTCCGCCGGGCGGGAGACGATGTAGGTGGGGGAACGCTGCAGCATCGTTACGTGGGCGGCGTGCCTGGCCATTTCGGGCACCAGGGTGACCGCGGTGGCGCCGCTGCCGATCACCACCACGCGCTTGCCG
>JAATGE010000473.1 GCA_015654825.1 Rhodospirillales bacterium | reverse complement strand
GCTGGGGACAAGTCCCCAGACCCCATTTAATTCCTTCGTTTTACGCGCCGTAGGCGGCGAAATGGGGGTTGCGGTAGTCGGGTTTGCCGTAGGTGAATTTTTTGCCATCCAGGGTTTCTACGCGGCCGCCGGCGGCCGATAGCACGGCATGGCCGGCGGCGATGTCCCACTCCATCGTGGTGCCGAGGCGCGGATAGAGGTCGGCGGCGCCCTGGGCGATCAGGCATAGTTTCAGCGAACTGCCGGCGGGACGGAATTCGGCGACCGGGCGGCCAGCCAGGAACTGGTCCATGGCGGCCGCGTCGCCGTGGCTGCGGCTGCCGACGACGGTGAGGCCGCAGTCCGGCACCGGGCGCGCCGCGATCGGGCGGGTGCCCTGCGCGTCGGTCAGCGTCGCGGCGCAGGAGGTGGCGCCGGCGTAGGTTTCGCCGCGCGCCGGGATCACGACCACGCCTAGCACCGGCGTGCCGTGCTCGATCAGCGCGATGTTGACGGTGAATTCGCCGTTGCCGGAGAGGAATTCCTTGGTGCCGTCGAGCGGATCGACAAGCCAGAAACGGCTGCCGGTGACTTCCGGCGTAAGGCCCTTCGATGCCTCTACTTCCGAAACGACCGGAATTTCCGGGGTCAGCGCGCGTAGTTTCGGCAGGATGATGTCTTCGGCTGCCTGGTCGGCGGCGGTGACGGGGCTGCCGTCGGCTTTCGCGGCGGCCTCGGCCGTGCCGTAAAAGCGCAGCGTGGCGCGGCCGGCTTCCTCGGCGATCGGCACCACGGCGGCGAGCAGCGACCTGAAATCGAGGGACGTGCTCATACTTGTGCTCCGTGCAGGAAGCCGCGTTCCTCGAGCGCGGCGACGATGCGCTCGGCCGCGTCCTCCGCCGTCAGTTTCGCCGTTTCGATGTGCAGCTCAGGCGTTTCCGGCGCTTCGTACGGGCTGTCGATGCCGGTGAAATGCTTGATTTCGCCGCGCCGGGCTTTCTTGTAGAGGCCTTTCGGATCGCGCGTTTCGGCGACCGCGAGCGGCGCGTCGACATAGACTTCCAGGAACGATCCGTCGGGCAACAGGTCGCGCGCCATTTGGCGTTCGCCGCGGAACGGCGAGATGAAGCTGACCAGCACGATCAGGCCCGCGTCGACCATCAGCTTGGCCACCTCGGCCACCCGGCGGATGTTCTCCACCCGGTCCTCCTCGGTGAAGCCCAGGTCCTTGTTCAGCCCGTGGCGGACGTTGTCGCCGTCGAGCATTGTTGTGTGGCGGCCGAGCGCGAACAGCTTTTTCTCCACCAGGTTGGCGATGGTGGATTTGCCGGCGCCTGAAAGCCCGGTGAACCACAGCACCGCCGCCCGCTGGCCTTTTTGCGCGGCGCGCGAGATGGGGGTCACGTCCACCGCCTGCCAGTGGATATTCTGCGCGCGCCTCAGCGCAAAATGGATCAGCCCGGCGCCGACGGTGTCGTTGCTAAGCCGGTCGATCAGGATAAACCCGCCGGTTTCGCGATTAAGCTCGTACGGGTCGAATGCCACCGCCCGGTCCAGGCTGATGTTGCAGACGCCAATTTCGTTCAGGTCGAGCTCACGGCCCGGCACTTCCTCCAGCGTGTTGACGTTGATCTTGTGCTTCAGCGTGGTGACCGAGGCGGACACGGTCTTGGTGCCGAGCTTCAGCAAATAGGAGCGCCCCGGCAGCATCGGGCTTTCATGCATCCAGACGATCGTGGTTTCGAGCTGGTCGGACACTTCCGCGGGATCGTCCGCGCCGCAGATAACGTCTCCGCGCGAGCAGTCGACCTCGTCTTCCAGGGTCACGGTGATGGATTGGCCGACGGTCGCGTACGGCAAATCGCCGTCGATCAGCACGCGCGCGACGCGGCTCTGGCGCGCGGAGGGCATGATTTTCACCAGGTCGCCCGCATGCACGGTGCCGCCGGCGACCATGCCGGAAAAACCGCGGAAATCGAGGTTCGGGCGGTTGACCCATTGCACCGGAAGGCGGAACGAGGCCTCGCGCGAGCGATGCGCGACTTCCACGGTTTCCAGGTGGTGCATCAGGGTCGGGCCGCGATACCAGGGCGTGTTGCCGGAGGGCTCGGTGATGTTGTCGCCGGCGAGTGCCGAAATCGGGATCGGTACGATCTTGTCGATGTCGAGGTTGGCGGCGAAGGCGGTGTAGTCGCCGAGGATGCGGTCGAACACTTCCTTGCTGTAGTTGACCAGGTCCATCTTGTTGATGGCGAGCACGACGTTCTTGATGCCGATGAGGCTGACCAGGTAGCTGTGGCGCTTGGTTTGCGTGAGCACGCCGCGGCGCGCGTCGATCAGGATGACGGCGAGCTCCGCGGTGGAGGCGCCGGTGATCATGTTGCGGGTGTATTGTTCGTGGCCGGGCGTATCGGCGACGATGAATTTGCGGCGGTCGGTGGAGAAGAAGCGGTAGGCGACGTCGATCGTGATGCCCTGCTCACGCTCGGCGGCGAGCCCATCGACGAGCAGGGCGAAATCGATGTTCTGGCCCTGGGTGCCCATCTTCTTCGAATCGGCTTCGAGCGCCGCGAGCTGGTCCTCGAAGATCATCTTGCTGTCGTACAGCAGGCGCCCGATCAGCGTGGATTTGCCGTCGTCGACGCTGCCGCAGGTGATGAAGCGCAACAGGCTCTTCTGCTCGTGCTGGTGCAGGTAGGCCTCGATATCGGTGGCGATCAGGTCGCTGACATGGGCCATCAGAAATACCCCTCCTGCTTTTTCTTTTCCATGCTGGCGGACTGGTCGTGGTCGATCGCGCGGCCCTGGCGCTCGGATGTCGTGGTCAGCAGCATTTCCTGGATGATTTCCGGCAACGTCGCCGCGTCGCTGCGGGTGGCGCCGGTCAGCGGATAGCAGCCGAGGGTGCGGAAGCGGATTTTTTCGAGCCGCGGGGCCTGGCCGTCGGGGATGCGCATGCGGTCGTCGTCGACCATGACGGTGATGCCGTTATAATCGACCACCGGCCGCTCGGCCGAATAATATAGCGGCACGATCGGGATTTTCTCGAGGTGGATATATTGCCAGATATCCAGCTCGGTCCAGTTGCTGAGCGGAAAGGCGCGGATGCTTTCGCCCTTGTTCTTGCGGGCGTTGTAGAGGTGCCAGAGCT
>JAATGE010000411.1 GCA_015654825.1 Rhodospirillales bacterium | reverse complement strand
GCCATCGCGGCGCCGGCCTCGGCGGCGGCAACGACGAGCGCGAGCAGACGCTCAATCAGATGCTCGTCGAAATGGATGGTTTCGAAAGCAACGAAGGCGTCATCCTGATCGCCGCGACCAACCGCCCCGACGTGCTCGATCCCGCGCTGCTGCGCCCCGGCCGCTTCGACCGCCAGGTCGTGGTGCCGAACCCGGACGTGAACGGCCGCGAAAAGATCCTGCGCGTCCACATGCGCAAGGTGCCGCTCGCCAGCGACGTCGATCCGAAAGTAATCGCCCGCGGCACGCCCGGCTTTTCCGGCGCCGAGCTTGCCAACCTGGTGAACGAAGCAGCGCTGCTCGCGGCCCGCCTCGGCAAGCGCACCGTGGCCATGGCCGAGTTCGAGCACGCAAAAGACAAGGTCATGATGGGCGCCGAACGCCGCTCGCTCGTCATGAGCGACGACGAAAAGAAAATGACCGCCTACCACGAAGCCGGCCACGCCCTCTGCGCCCTGACCGAGCCCGGCTGCGACCCGGTGCACAAGGCCACGATCATTCCGCGCGGCCGCGCGCTCGGCATGGTCATGAGCCTGCCCGAAGGCGATCGCTACTCTAAGAGCAAAAGCAAGTTGCTCGCCGAGTTGGTGCTGGCCATGGGCGGCCGCGCCGCCGAGGAAATCATCTTCGGCGCCGAGCACGTCAGCAACGGTGCCGGCGGCGACATCAAAATGGCCACCGATCAGGCCCGCCGCATGATCACCGAATGGGGCATGAGCGACAAACTCGGCATGATCGCCTACGGCGACAACAGCCAGGAAGTCTTCCTCGGCCACTCGGTAACCCAGAACAAGAACGTCTCGGAAGACACCGCGCGCGAAATCGATCACGAAATCAAATCGATCATCGACAACGCCTACGTCCGCGCCCGCACCATCCTGACCGACAACGTCGAGGGCCTCCACCGCCTCGCGCACGGGCTTTTGGAATACGAAAGCCTCTCCGGCGACGAAATCCGCCAGGTCCTGCGGGGCGAGCCAGTGATCAAGAAGATCGTCGACGAACCGGCGCCGGAGACGCGGCGCGCGTCAGTGCCTACGACGCCGCCACCTAAGGCGGCACCACTCCCGCCAAATCTCGGGCCGGCGCCGGCGTAAGGATAAGACAAGGCCAGGGGCTCTGCCCCTGGACCCCGCTGGGGCCTTAGGCCCCAGACCCCAATTTTATTGGAGGGTCGCGGCGAGCGTGCGCTGGGGTGAGGCGCCCGTGCTGATGGGCATTTTAAACGCGACACCGGATAGCTTTGCCAACAATGGCAAGGCTGCAACCATCGAGCGCGGCCTCGAAATGATCGCGCAGGGCGCGAACATCCTCGATATCGGCGGCGAAAGCACCCGCCCCGGCGCCACGCCAATACCCCCGGACGAAGAACAATCCCGCGTGCTGCCGCTGATCCAGGCGCTGGCAGGGCAGGGGGCCCTGATCTCGATCGACACCCGCAACGCCTCCACCATGGCAGCCGCCCTCGATGCCGGCGCCGCCATCGTCAACGACGTCTCCGGCCTGACCCACGACCCGCGTGCCGCCCCACTCGTCGCCGAGCGCGGCTGTCGCGTGGTGCTGATGCATTCCCGCGGCACCCCGCAGACCATGCAGGCGCTGCGGCACTACGGGGATCTGGTCGCCGATGTGAAAGCCGAACTCGTGGCTCGTATCGAAGCCGCCGAGCGTGCCGGCGTGCGGCGCGAGAGCATCGCCATCGATCCCGGGATCGGCTTCGCCAAGACTGCTTCGCAGAATGTGGAATTACTGCGGCGGCTCAGCGAATTCTCGATGTTCGGCTTGCCGGTTCTGGTCGGGGTATCCCGAAAATCGTTCATTGGCACGTTCGGTGGCGAGCCCGATGCGACGCGCCGTCTGCCCGGCTCCCTGGCGGCGGCATTGTTCGCCCTGGACCACGGCGCCCAAATCCTGCGCGTGCACGACATAGCCGAAACCGCCCAGGCAGTACGAATTTGGCAGACTCTCGCCGCGAAGCCTAATGTAATGGGGTCTGGGGCCTAAGGCCCCAGCGGGGTCCAGGGGCAGAGCCCCTGGCCTTC
>JAATGE010000426.1 GCA_015654825.1 Rhodospirillales bacterium | reverse complement strand
GCGATCGCGCCGCCCGCGCCAGATGTCGTGAGTAAACGCAAAATTACGGGCCAATCCGCCGGTAAACGCAAACCGCCTTTGATCGAGGGCAACTTCACCGAGGAACTATGAAAGATCAGTGCGATCCGGTTCCGGCTGGCGGTTTGCGGTGTCCGGCATGCTGCTCGGTGAATTTGGGCGTGCGCGACTCTCGCCCCGCAGCTCGTGCCATCCGCCGCCGGCGCGTCTGCGGCGACTGCGGGCATAAATTCACCACCCGCGAGCTGACCGATGAGCACCTGGTGGAAATGGAGACGGCCATTGCGCAACTCGGCACGCTCGACACCGTGCTCGCCGGCGCGCTCGAGGGCGTTCGGACTCTGCGGGGCAATTCCGGTCAGCGACGAGTTCTTGAGCCATTTGGCAGCCAAACGGCAGCCGATCGGCAGCTATTCAGCAACGATCGCGGCTGGATCGACCCGCATGAGATCGACCAAGCCTTCGACCTGTCCGAGCAAATGCCGCCGGCGCGCATGCCATTGCACGGGAGGTTTAGATGATCGCGGGCATTGTTGCGTTCTGGGTCTGCCTGAATGTGCAACCCAACGTCTGCCGCCGTGAGCTGACCGTAGCCGACAGCTGCGATGAAGACGTCGCGGTCGAGGCCATTTTGGACTGGCTCATTAGCGAACCGTTCCTCAAGCACTTTCATCTCTCATGGCGAAGGGACGGCGCGGATGACGGCGCGGGTCGACCGGTGGATTGCGTCGAGCAAGAGTTCGACGAGACGTAGCATGGCGATCGTCCACGCCGACGCTGTCGAAATAACCAATATCCGCTACGGAGACGGCTTCCGCCGCGCCGGGATCATTCGCTGCGCGGCGAAAGACTGCTCGCAGCTGATCGAAGTTCTCGCTGGGTCCAGCGGGAACGTCTCGCCCGAGATGATCTGCATCAAGGCAAAACAGAAAGGCTGGCACGTCAGCATCAACCATCCGTCGGCCTGCCGATGCCCTGACCACAACCGGAAAGCACCCAAAAGCGAAAGGATAGCCGATATGCCCACCAGCCAGCATAGCGCCAGCGACACCGTAATACCCATCAAGCCGCCGGCGCCGACGAAGGACCTCGCCACCCAGGTGCGCGAGCTCGCCCCGTCGCTGCGCAAGAAGATACGCGACGAGATCGACGGGAACTTCGACGACACGATCGGCGCCTACCTCGGCGGCGAGAGTGATCAGAAGATCGGCGATCGCCTCGGCGTGCCGTGGGCGATCGTGGCGCACATGCGCGAAATCGGCTGGGGCGCGGTCAGGGTCGATCCGGAGATCGAGAAGCTGAGTGCAGAGCTTGTCACTGCCTGTAAGACGCTTGATCTCACAGTGACGGCGCTGAGAGGCATCCACGAAGACCTCGAAGCGCAGCGGGAAACACTTCGCCAGCTGAAGGCGAAGATCGCAGCGCTGACACAGCAGACCCGTTGAACGCGCCACGCTATCACAGTAGCGTGTGACCGCGTGGCGTACGGCCACAGCAGGAGGTGGCCATGCCCGACACCGAAGACCATCCGCTTCGCCAGTTCGGCGTGCTGGAGGCAGACAACGTGAATCGTGTGCAGCTCGTGCCGATGGACGGAATGGAGCATCGGCAGCGCCTCCTCGACGACATGCCCAACGCCGAAGCGGCGCGGAAGCTCTTTGCCCACCGCGAATTCAAGCAAACGTATGGCTACATCGTCCGGCGCATCGAGTCCGGCACGCCGGCTGTGCAGGTGCTGCAGGGGGCGATGAAGGCGATCGGCTTCGTCGTCGGCTTTACCTTCGCCGACACCGATGTCGCGGCCTTCATGATCGAGGCGAACAACATCATGGCCGATGGAATCAGGGCCGCGCAGCGCCGGCGCGGTATCATGCGGCCCGGCCAGGTGGCCGAGCTGCCGCACCACTGGGACGCGCCATAGGGCTCTAGGAACCTCAGATGCTTACGCGCCGCGGCCTGATCGGCGCGGCCGCCGGGTTGGTTGGCGCCGCGGCCGCGCGACCGGATCCCGACTTCGTCGACCAGGACCTGACCTATCAGCTCGCGCACAATCCGCGCGCCGTGCAGATCGGCGTCGAGAAAGAGCTGATCAAGCGCGGCGGCTTGCGCGCCTACACGCCGCTGGCGTGGCCCGCCTGCGAAGGCTCGACCTTCATGGGCGGCTGGCACATCGATGCCGTGCTCGAGTTCATGGAGAACCTGATCCGCGGCGAGTTCCTGCGCGGCATCATCATGATGCCGCCGCGGCACATGAAGCCGGTCGCGGAAAATCAGTTCGTAGTCACGTTGCGCGGCCGCATCCGGCTGAAGGAAGTCGTCGTCGGCGACGAAATCCTGACGCATCGCTGTCGTTTCCGTCGCGTATCCGCAGTCCATGACAATGGCGTGCTGCCGACGGTCGTCGTCGTCTGCACGGGCTGGAACGACGCGCGTATGGCGCCGGACCATCCTGTGCTCGCGCACAAGCCGGAGATGGAGCGAGGCATTTACGGATGGATACCGGCTGGCCAGCTCGCCGCCGGCGACACCGTCATCACGATTCCGCCGATCGGCCGGCGAGAACCGACGCACCGCCTGGTCGGCGCCACCTGCACGCGCGTCATCGAGGCGCCCCGGGCGCGATGCATCTGTCTGACTGTCGAGGAGGACGCGTCATTCACCGCCAACAATATTGTCGTGCACAACAGTTTGTCCTGCGCGGTGATGGCGCCTTCCTGGTCCTGGACTGTCGACCCCAGTCTGAAGTGGCTGTTTTCGAGCTACGCCTTTGCCTTGGCCACCCGCGACAGCCGCAAGTGCCGGCAGATAATCACCTCGCAATGGTATCGCGATCGCTGGGGCGACCGCTTCCGCCTGCTGTCGGATCAGAACCTCAAGTCACGCTTTGCGAACGATAAGCATGGCGAACGAATTTGCACCGCCGTGCGAAGTTTGCTGACTGGCGAAGGGGGAGACGTGCTCGTCGTAGATGATCCCCACAACGTGCGCGACGCCGAATCAGTCACCAAGCGCGAGGACACGCTCGAATGGTGGGACGAGAGCATGACCTCCCGGCTGAACGATCCGCGCACCGGCCGCAAGCTGATCGTCGCGCAGCGGGTCGCCGAGCTCGACCTGATCGGTCACGTGCTGAAGAAGGACAAGGAAACGAAATTCGAGGGCGTGGTCGAAGGCTGGCAGGTGCTGTGCCTGCCGGCCGAGTTCGAACCTGACCACTCCCACCGCTGGCACCGCGATCCGCGCAAGGAGGCCGGCGAGCTGCTCTGGCCGGCGCGCTTCGGCCCGCGCGAGGTCGGCCTTCTGAAGCTCGGCCTCGGGCCCTATGCCGCCGCGTCGCAGCTGCAACAGAACCCAGGCCCGCGCGAGGGCGGCTACTTCAAGCGCGCCTGGTTCCTGCCCTGGTCGCATGCGCTGCCGCGCGACACCGTATTTGTGCGGGCCTGGGATCTCGCGGCCTCGGTAAAGAAGAAGCTGAAGTCAGATCCCGATTGGACGGCGTCGGTGCTGCTCGGCTTTTCGGCGAAGGCCAAGCTCTGGTTCATTGTCGATGTCGCACGATACCAATTGGAAGCCGGCGACGTTCGGGGGGAAATCCTGCGCATTGCGGCCGAGGACGAGGCGCATTTCCCGGGTCGCGTCAAAATCGAGTTGCCGCAGGATCCCGGCCAGGCCGGAAAAGATCAGATACAGAATCTCGTGCAGATGCTGGCCGGCTACGTCGTGCACAAGGCCGTCGTTCAGGGTGACAAGGGTGTGCGCGCGGAGCCGGCCAACAGCCAGGCCCAGATGCAGTTCGTCCGCTACATCGTCGGCGACTGGAACACTGCCTTTTTCAACGAGATCTGCGGCTTCCCGACGGCGGCCCACGACGACATGTTCGACGCCTTCACCACGGCGTTCAACGCGCTGACCGGCGGCAAGCGCGGGCTGATCGACTACTACATGGGACTGGGGGACGAGGACGAGCTGCCACAGAAGCCTGTGGCGAGGGGACCAAAAGAAGGGTTCGGTATTCGACGCCAATGGACGACCACGGTGATCGGTGAGGAACCGCCCGAGGCCGCCGACGACGAGTAACCGCGCCGGGCGGCTTCCGGCTTAGCTTCCCGAGGGACCACCATGGCTGCTTACAATCTCATCGCCCCCGCTGGCTGGGTCGCGCAGATCCGGCAGACGCCGAGCCAGACCGTCTATACCCCCGACGCCAACGGCTTCGTGTATGTCTCCGACCTGCACGATATTCCCTTCCTGCTCGCCCTGGGTTTCCGCATCTTCGCCCTCGGCGGCAACATGGTGGGACGCCTGATCGGCGCCAACATGAACAGCACGGCGGACCAGCCCCTGACGATGCTGCTGCCGGCGTCGGCGATCTTCCGTGTGACCCGCATCACCATCACG
>JAATGE010000246.1 GCA_015654825.1 Rhodospirillales bacterium | reverse complement strand
GTCGCCCGCCGGCCGGACATCCTGGGCGCGCTATCGCTCGACCTGTTTGCCGTGCTGCTCGGGGGTGCCCCCGCCCTGCTGCCGATATTCGCCGGCAGCATCCTGCACACCGGACCCCTGGGCCTGGGGCTGCTCCGCGCCGCGCCGGGGGCCGGCGCATTTTTCGTGGCTCTTGGCCTGTCGCGCCGCCCGGTGGCGCGGCATCTCGGGCCGTCCATGTTCCTCGCGGTCGCGGTCTTTGGCGTCGCCACCATCGTTTTCGGCCTATCCACATGGATGCCGCTATCGGTGGCAAGCCTGGCGGTGCTCGGCGGCGCGGACGTAGTCAGCGTGGTTATTCGTTCCACACTCGTACAAATGCGGACGCCTGATGAAATGCGTGGCCGCGTGGCCGCGGTGAACCTGCTGTTCATCGGTTCCTCCAACCAACTCGGCGAATTCGAGAGCGGAGCCCTGGCGGCCCTGATCGGCGCGGTGCCCGCCGTTGTGGTGGGTGGCGTTGGAACGCTGGCCGTGGCGGCGATCTGGATGGCGCTGTTTCCCGGCCTGCGTCGCCTGGATCGGATTTCGTAATGGCGTAATACAGCTACCCCAAGAAAGTAGTTCTTTTTTGAAAAAAAGAACCAAAAAACTTTTACTCAATTCCAGCATGTACCCTGCCCGTATCGGCGGGGCCACTAATAGAACAAAAGTTTTTTGTTTCTTTTTTTCAAAAAAGAAATACTTCACTTCCTTCAGAAGCCCGCCCCGCCGCAGCGTAGCAAAACTGTCATCTGATGCGTGGGCAACCACTCCGGATCCGGCGGATTTTGCCAACATGACAAGCTCCACGCCGGATCTCGCTGACCTGGACGACTCTCATGTCACGCGGGAACATTGGAAGATCATGTTCATCTCGGGCATGGGATTCTTCACCGATGCGTACGACCTGTTCATCATCGGCGTCGCGATGCACCTCATCAAGGCCGAGTGGCATACGAGTCCATTGGCCGACGGTCTGGTAACATCCACGGCGCTGCTGGCTTCGGCGCTCGGCGCGCTGTGGTTCGGGCGAATTGCCGACATGCTGGGGCGCAAGCGCATCTATGGCTACGAGGTGCTGGTGCTGGCCGTTGGCGCGATCGCGTCCGCGTTCTCCCCGAATATCTGGTGGTTAATCGGCTTCCGTATCATTCTCGGCATCGGAATCGGCGGGGATTACCCCGTGAGCTCCACCATCATGAGCGAATTTTCCGGCAAGCGGCACCGCGGCATGATGGTGAGCCTGGTTTTCGCCATGCAGGCCGCGGGTCTGATCGTGGGCCCACTGCTCGCCACCCTGCTGCTGGCGAGCGGCCTCAATCACGATTACGTCTGGCGGCTGCTGCTGGCATTCGGTGCGGTGCCGGCCCTCGCGGTGTTCCAGATGCGCCGCCACCTGGCGGAGACGCCGCGCTACCAAAAGGCGGCTTCGGCGCCGGCAAATGGCGGGAAAGTCTCTTTCGTCGAAGGTTTCAGGCGCCTGATAGCCCGGCGCGATCTGCGGGTGCGACTGATCGGTGCGAGCCTGACCTGGTTCATGATGGATTTCGCCTATTACGGAAACACGGTCAGCAGTCCGCTGGTGCTGCACGCCCTGTCCCCCAGCGCAAATCTGATTACCCAGACGCAGATCCAACTTGCCGTGTTCGCGGTGGCAGCCGTCCCCGGATATTTTGTTGCCGCCATGATGATGGACTGGATGGGCCGCAAGCCGATCCAGGTGCTGGGTTTCGCCATGATGGCGATGAGCTTTCTGGCCATGGCGCTTATTCCGGGCATCGAGACATTGATCTACCCGTTCCTGGTGATCTACGGCCTGAGCTACTTCTTTACCGAGTTCGGGCCGAATGCGACCACGTTCGTCTATCCGGCCGAGTTGTTCCCCGTGGAAGGGCGCACAACCGGGCACGGCATCGCGTCTGCGGCGGGGAAGCTTGGTGGATTCGTGGGCGTATTCACATTTCCATTGCTGATGGCGTGGCATGGGCTGCTTTCCGCCGAGCTCGGCGCCGCGATCGCCAGCCTGGTCGGGCTCGGCGTAACGCTGACCATGCTGCCCGAAACGAAGGGACGGAGTTTGGAAGAGCTGAGCGAGGCGCCGGACGGGCTGACCAGCCGGGCTTGAGCGAACGCGCCTGCGTTACGCCGGCGATGCCGCCAGCAGCCGATCGATCGGGTCCCAGCAAAACGCCATTTGCGGCAGCGTCACCCCCGCCACCCGCGTCTCCCCGAACGCCGCCTGCTGGCCGCCCAGATGCTGATAGAAAAACCGGCTCGGATTGTCCCGCAGCACCCACAGGAAAGCCGAGCGGCACCCCTTCGCCGCCAGATCCTTGGCCGCGGCACGCAGCAATCCGCGACCGACGCCCATGTCGCGCCAATCGTCCAGCACGTACAACGTTTCGATCTCGCCGTCGCCCAGCCCGCGTACGCGCGCCGGGCCCGCCGTCGTGAAACCCACCAGCCGCGGAGTGCCGGTGTTCGGCGCCGCAACAATGACCGTGCCGCCCGCGGCAATGGAGCCTTCGTAAAACAGCGCCTGGCGAGTCGCGGACATGCGGGAGAGGTAGGTGTCCGGCAAAATGCCGGGGTAGGTGCTGCGCCACGCCGCCACGTGCACGGCGCCGATCGCCGCGGCGTCCGACGTGCGGGCGCGGCGCACCGTTATCATGCGGCGGCCCGCACCAGCACGGCGCCGAAAAACCCGTCCGTGTCGTGCCGCCGCGGCGTCAGCGACAGAAACGGCCCCTCGCAAGGCGGCGCGTCCGGCAACGGCCAGGCCTCCGCCAGCGGCAACACGGCAAAATCGGGCCGACGCTGCACGAACGCCAAAACCTGATCCTCGTTCTCCGCCGGCAGCAGCGAGCAGGTGGCGTAAATCAGCCGGCCGCCGATCTTCACCAGGCGGGCGGCCTTATCCAAAATGTCTGCCTGCTTGACCACCAGTTCCGCCAGGTCCGTCTCCGTCAGGCGCGTGCGCGCGTCCGGGTTGCGCCGCCATGTTCCACACCCCGTGCAGGGCACGTCAACCAGAACACGATCAAAACTCCCGCCCCGACGCTTCGTCCATTTGTCGCCGGCCTCGATCAGGTGGCGTTCCACGTTGTGCACCCCGGCCCGACGCAGCCGCTGCACGCACGCGGCCAGGCGTTTGTCATGCACA
Organism: Rhodospirillales bacterium; assembly: GCA_015654825.1. Lineage (GTDB taxonomy): Bacteria > Pseudomonadota > Alphaproteobacteria > Acetobacterales > Acetobacteraceae > CAJCIS01. The sequence continues at coordinate 1,870 of JAATGE010000246.1, read as the reverse complement.
TCGCAGGCCACGATGTGCCCGCGGTTTTCCATCGTGGCCGCCACCGCCAACGTCTTGCCGCCGGCGCCGGCGCACCAATCCGCCACCCGCATGCCAGGCGCCGCCCCCACCAGCACCGCCACAAGTTGCGAGCCCTCGTCCTGGATTTCCACCAGCCCGGCCTGAAACGCCGGCCCCGTGGTCAGCGCCCGCCGCCCCGGCATGCGCAGCCCCCACGGGCTGTAGCGCGTCGGCACCGCATCGATGCCCTCCGCCGCCAGCGCCGCCAGCGCCTGCTCGCGCGTGGTTTTGAGCAAATTCACCCGCAAATCGAGCGGCGCCGGCGTGCCGAGTGCTGCCAGTTCGGCCTCCACGGCATCACCAAAGCGCGCTTCCAGCCGCGGAAAAATCCAGTCCGGCACTTCCAGCCGCACCGCTGGCGGCATGTCCGGATGCTCCAGCGTGCGGCTTTCCAGCGTGCGCAGCGCCGCGCGCTCCGGCGCCAGCAAAGGCGCCGGCGCGAACTGGCCGCCGGAAAACGACTGGGATACGCCATCCAGCGACCAGCCCTCCAGCAGCAGGCTGGCGGCAACCAGCAACCGCGGCGTCGGCGCCGCACCCGCACGATCGAGCCACCAGGTCAGCCGCCGCCGGCTGCGCAAAATGCCCCACGCACGATCGGAAACCGCGCGCCGGTCACCGCTGCCGATGAAGCGGCGGGCGCGGAAGAATTCGTTCGCCATGGCGTCGGCGGGGCGCGGCGATGCGTCCACCGCGTCGAGCAGGTCGATAGCGGCGGCGATGCGGGCGGCGGGGGTCATGGTAATCCTAAAGTAGAAAGGCCAAGGGGCTCCGCCCCCTGGACCCCGGTCGGCGTGCCGCCGATGTCGTTAGCGCTGCGCGGCGGGAGGCCCCCGATCGACGTCGCGGGAAACGCGAGAGCACAAAATTGGGGTCTGGGGCCTACGGCCCCAGCGGGTCCAGGGCAGAGCCCTGGCCTTATTCTTGCCTATAGTTGGGCGCTTCCCGAGTAATAGCCACATCATGCACATGGCTCTCGCGCAGCCCCGCCCCCGTAATACGGCGGAACTGCGCGCGCTGGTGCAACTCGGCGATCGTCGCACTTCCGGTATAGCCCATCCCGGCCCGCAAGCCACCCACCAGCTGGTGCACCACCCCGCTCATCGGCCCTTTGTAGCCGACGCGCCCTTCGATGCCTTCCGGCACCAGTTTCAAAGTGTCCTTGATGTCCTGCTGGAAATACTGGTCCGCGCTGCCGCTGCTCATGGCGCTGATGCTGCCCATGCCGCGATAGGATTTGTAGCTGCGGCCCTGATACAGAAACACCTCGCCGGGCGCCTCGTCGGTGCCCGCCAGCAACGATCCCACCATGACCACATCCGCGCCGGCGCCTATGGCCTTCACGATGTCGCCGCTGGTGCGAATGCCGCCGTCGGCGATTGCCGGCACATCATGTTCGTGGCACGCGGCCGAGGTTTCCAGCACCGCGGTGAATTGCGGCACGCCGACGCCGGCCACCACGCGCGTGGTGCAGATGCTGCCCGGCCCGATCCCGATCTTGACCGCATCGGCGCCCGCATCGATCAGGGCGCGCGCCCCCTCCGGCGTTGCCACGTTGCCCGCCACCACCTGCACCGCGTTGGAAAGCCGCTTTACGCGATCGATCTGCATCAGCACGCCGGCGGAATGGCCATGCGCCGTGTCGATCACCAGCACGTCCACGCCGGCCTCGATTAAAGCGGCCGCGCGGGCGTGCCCATCGTCGCCGACGCCGGTGGCGGCCGCCACCCGAAGGCGCCCGAACTCGTCCTTGTTGGCCAGCGGATGCGCCTCCGCCTTGTCCATGTCCTTGACAGTAATAAGCCCGACG
>JAATGE010000221.1 GCA_015654825.1 Rhodospirillales bacterium | reverse complement strand
CCCACCGCACCACGGGCTTGCAACAGCGTCTCGCAGGAGAGACGCGCTCGGGATCAGGTCAAACATCCCAGCCGCGCCCCAAGCCATCCGCAATCCAACCGCCCATTGGCAAAACCTCACAGCCTCAGAGCCCTGGCCTTACCTCACCCGCCTTGCCATCGCGCCAGCCGGCTGTGGTAAGCCTCTTAAAATCTCAGGCGAAACATGTGCGGCCGGGCCTGATTACCAGTGTAATCGCCCGGCACGGAGGTGGAGATTCCATGGCGTTAGTGAAAACCTCCGAACTGGTTCGTGACGCGGCCGGGCGTGCTGCCGCGGCGTCGGCGGGGCCGGCGCCCGCGGCAAAGGTGCCGACGCAGCGCCGGGCGCAGGACAGGTCGCGGGCACGCCAGCAGAAGGCTGCCGAGCGGATCGGCGCGGCGACCGAAGAGCTGGCCGCGGGTGTTGCCCAGGCCTCGGCGGCGGCGGAGGAATTGCGGCGCTCGCTGGAGCAGATCGCCAGCGCCGCGGAGGAAGCGGCGGGTTCGGCGCAGCAATCGCATTCGGCCATGGGTGGCCTCAACGGCATCTTTGCGCAGGCGCGCGGCCAGGCGGAGCTGTCGCGCCGCAAGACCGAGGCGCTGCAGGCGGCACTGCTGGAGGTTGGCGGCCAGATTGACGGTTCCGTGGCCTCGGTGCGGGAGGGCGCCGCGCGACAATTGCGCGCCGTGGAGGTGGCCGCGGCGCTGGAGCGCCAGGCCACCAATATCGGCGAAATCACTGGCGCGGTCGGCGACATTGCCGACCAGACCAGTCTTCTGGCGCTCAATGCGGCGATCGAGGCGGCGCGTGCCGGCGAGCATGGTCGCGGGTTCGCCGTGGTCGCCGACGAGGTGCGCGCGTTCGCGGGCGTTTCCGAGAAGAGTGCGCGCGACGTGCAGGATCTGGCGGCCGCCATCGGCGATGCCGTGCGCGTGGTCGCGGCCCGCACCCGCAGTGCCGCGGAACGGGCGCAGCTCGAGGCTGCGCAGGGCAGCGAGGTTATTGCCACGCTGGCCAATGTGCGCGCCGAAATGGCGCTGTTGACGACGGGCGCGCAGGCGATCCTGACCTCCATGGTGGAAGCGGAACGTGGCGCCGGCGAGGCGCAGCGCGGGTCGGAGCAGGTGGCCAGCGCCGCGGAACAGCAATCGGCGGCGACCGCGGAGGCGCAGCGCGCGGTGCAGCAGCAGACCGTTTCGCTCGATGAAAGCCAGAAGACGGCGCAGGCGCTGGCCGCGCTGGCGGAGGCGCTGCAGACCGGCGGCAGCGCCGGCACGGACGCCACCGACGTCGGCTCGGCGGCCGAGGAACTTTCGGCCACGGTGCAGCAGCTTTCCGGCGCCGCGAGCGAAATTCTCGCGGCCGTGGAGCAGATCAGCCGCGGCGCGCAGGCGCAGGCCGCGGCCACGCAGGAATCGACCACCGCGATCGCGCAGATGGAGAAAGCGGTGGCCTCCATTCGCACCGAGGCCGTGCGGGCGGCGGAGCGGGCCGCGGTTATCGGCCCCTTGCTGGGCGGCGGCCGGCAGGCGGTGGCAGCCCTCGGCAGCAGCGTCGATGACGCCGTGCGCGAGACGGAGGCGGTGGCGGAGCAGGTGCGCGCGCTCGAAAATTCGAGCCGGCGGATCGAGAAGATCGTCGACGGCATCGCGCTGGTGGCCGTGCAGACCAACATGCTGGCGGTCAGCGGCTCGGTGGAGGCCGCGCGGGCCGGCGAATTCGGCCGCGGTTTCGCGGTCGTTTCCGCCGACGTGCGCAACCTGGCGCGGGATTCCTCGGAAAACGCCGACCGTATGAAGGACCTGGTGCGGCTGACGCAGGATCAGGTGGCGGCGGTGAAACACGAACTGGAACAGATCGCATCCGCAACGAAAGCCGAAATCGGCACCAACCGTATTGTTGTCGAGCGGCTCGGCGCGGCCGAGGCCGATATGCTCGCCATCGAGAAGGATGCCGGCGAGATCCTTGCCGGCTGCGATGCGATCCTGCGCTCGGTGCGTGAAGTGCTGGGCGGCACGCAGCAGATCGCCGTCGCGGCCGACGAGACGGGGCGTGCGTCCGCGGAGGCGGCCGCGGCGGCACGCCAGCAGGCGCGCGGCGCCGAGGAACTCGCCGCCGCGATCGAGGAGATCGCGAGCCTCGCCGACGAACTCCAGATCGCCGAGGCTTGAGGCCGTGTCGGCGGCGGCGCGTCCCGATGTCGGCGGCGAAGTGCTGAGTTTTCGCCTCGGCGGCGATCGGTTTTCGCTGCCCGCCGGCGATGTCGCGGAAATCATCCGTCCACGCGCGGTTACGCGCGTGCCGCACGGT
>JAATGE010000623.1 GCA_015654825.1 Rhodospirillales bacterium | reverse complement strand
GCGTCAGGCGCAGCACCTGCTTGATCAGCCCCTGCTCGGCGGGCACGATGCGGCCGTACAGGCGGCGGCCTTCCGTCGCATCCCAGATGATGCGCTCGCGCGCAACCTGCACTTCGGCGCGCGCCTCGGCGATCGTCTTGCCTTGGTCCAGAACCAGCGACTGCGCGATGTCTTCCGCGTGGGCGGCAAGATTGTCGGCGGCGCGCAGAATGATGGCTTCCCGTTGCCTGGGCGAAATCTTTCGCCACACCTCGAACCCGCGTTGCGCGGCGGCCACCGCATCGTCGAGATCGGCCGGGCTCGCATGCGGCAGATCGGCGATGACCGAGCCGTCCGCCGGGTTAATCACCTTCTCGCCCGGCTCACCGCTTCGCCAGTTTCCGTCAATGAACATTTCGAGTTTGGGGTAGGACATGCGAGGTCTCCAGTGCGCGCCATGGCTGATCCGCAAGGCGGCGTTGGCTCCTGTGGCCGGGTTTTCGGGGATAGGCGTCCCGATGCGGCGGGGCAACCGGGGCGGGGCGCCGCATCGTGCCGGCGCCATCCAGAATACATGGGTGAAAACAATATCTTATGGGGCGGGCGTCAGGCGCCTTGCGGCGCTCATGACCGTTGCTCATCCTGGGGTGCGGAAAAATGGTCAGGTGTCGAAAATGGCGACGGGCTTAGGCGGCGCGCAAAGATGACCCCTGGTCATGCGGAATGACGAATTGTCGCTTTGCCAATTTCCCCGCTTGACTGAGACCCTGGCCGCACCGCTTTGCGCCCGCACCGGACAGGCCGCCTGACGCGATGAATTGCTGACGCGATGAATTTCGACTTCTCTGCCGACACCACGGCGATGCGTGAACAGGCCCGGCGTTTCCTGTCCGATAGGATCGCCCCCGGCACGGTGCGCCGCCAGGCCGAAAGCGGCGCGCCGTTCGATGCCGCGCTGTGGTCGGACATGGCGCGCATGGGCTGGCTCGGTGCCGCCGTGCCGGAGGCGTTTGGCGGTGCGGAACTGGGCTACGAAGCTTTGTGCATGCTCGCGGAGGAAATCGGGCGCACATTGGCGCCGGTTCCGTTTTCCTCCTCGATCTACCTGGGGGCGGAGGCGCTGCTGCTGTTCGGCACGCCGGCGCAGATGCGGCGGTGGCTGCCGGCCATTGCCGATGGTTCGGTTGTCGCGACGCTGGCACTGGCCGAAGGCGCCGGCGAACCGGCGCCCGCGAACATCGCCGCGCGGTTCGCCGCCGGCGCGATATCCGGGCGCAAGCTGCCTGTGTTCGACGGTGGCGCCGCCGGCATCGTTGTGGTCGCGGCGCGCGACGCTACCGGGTCGATCGGGCTTTATCTTGTCGAGCGCGGCCCCGGCGTGGTCGCGCACGCGCTGCGCACGCTGGAACTGGGCGGCAGTGCCGTGGCACTGGATCTTGACGGCGCCGCCGCGGAACCGTTGCCGGGTGCCACCGGCTGGCCCGATGTGATGCGGCTGCTGGAGCGCGCGGCGATTCTGTTCGCCTTCGAACAGGTCGGCGGCGCGCAGGCGGCACTGGACATGGCCGTCGCCTACGCGCGCGAGCGCTTCGCGTTCGGCCGGCCGATCGCCGCCATGCAGGCGGTAAAGCATCAACTGGCGGACATTTACGTGGCGGTGGAGCTTGCCAGGTCGAACGCGTACCATGGCGCGTGGGCGCTCGATAGCGGCGGCGGCGATGGTGCAGCGGCGACGGCCCGGATTGCCGCGACCGTCGCTTACGAACGGGCCGCCACGCAAAATATCCAGACCCATGGCGGCATCGGCTTCACCTGGGAGGCGGACTGTCATCTGCATTATCGGCGCGCCAAGCGCCTGTCCGGCCAGATCGGCAGCGCGCGATTTTGGCGCAACCGCCTGATCGACATTCTGTCGGCGCGCAACGTCCGTGGAGAGCCCGATGGACTTCAGTGACACCGCCGAAGAAGCCGCGTTCCGCGCCGAGGCGCGCGCGTTCCTCGATGCCAATGCCGCGCGAAAGGCCGCGTCGGCGCGCGGCTACCGCAGCCGCGCCCTGGACGCGCAGGCGATCGGCGAGTCGAGGCTCTGGCAGGCACGCAAGGCGGCTTGCGGTTTCACGGGTATCCACTGGCCGCGGCGCTATGGCGGTCGCGACGGAACCCAGATGCAGGCCATCATCTTCGCGCAGGAAGAAGCCCGTTACGATGTGCCGGTGAACATCTTCAACCAAAGTGTCGGCATGGCCATGCCGACGATGATGACCTGGGGCACCGCCGAACAGGCCGGCCGTTTCGCGCGGCCCGCTTTGTTTGGCGAGGAACTATGGTGCCAATTGTTTTCTGAACCGGGCGCTGGTTCCGACCTGGCCGGATTGCGCACGCGGGCGGCGCGCGACGGCGATGACTGGGTCGTCAATGGCCAGAAAGTCTGGACCTCCAACGCGCATTTCGCGCAATTCGGCATGCTGGTCGCGCGAACTGACCCGAGCCTGCCCAAACATCAGGGCATGACCTTCTTCATTCTCGACATGCGCAGTCCGGGCGTGGAGGTCAGGCAAATTCGCCAGATCTCGGGAACTTCCAATTTTTGCGAGGTTTTTCTCAGTGACGTGCGCATTCCGGACCACCACCGGCTGGGTGCCATCGGCCAGGGCTGGGCGGTGGCGCTGACCATGCTGGCGAACGAACGATTCGTTGTCGGCGAGGCCGAAGGTCCCGGCGCGGAAGATATCCTCGCCTTCGCGGAATCGGCGACACTCGATGGCCAGCCCGCGCTGCAGGACGCTTCCGTGCGCGAAAAGATCGCCGACTGGTACGTGCAGGAACAGGGGCTGAAATACACCCGGCTGCGTTCCCAGACGGCGTTATCGCGCGGCGGCGTGCCGGGGCCGGAAGCATCGATCGCCAAGCTGGTAAGCGCGACGAAGCTGCAGCAGATCGCGATGTTCGGTGTCGATTTGCTCGGCCAGGGTGGGGCCGTGATGGAGCCAGGCACGGCACCGCTGAACGCCTGGTTCCAGGAGGCGGTACTGTACGCGCCGGGCAAGCGCATTGCCGGCGGCACGGATGAAATTTTGCGCAACATCATTGCCGAACGCGTGCTGGGCATGCCCCCCGACCCTCGGGCCGACAAGGGCATCGCGTTCAATGAAATTCCGACATCAGCCCGGTGAACCATTTGCCGCATCGCCGCGCCGTCTATAGCCATGGCGACCTGCAGCGCCTGATCGATCCGCGCAGCGTCGCGATCGTCGGGCTGTCGCGCAGCGAAACATCGTTCGGTGCGCGTACCGCGTTGAACCTGCGTGCCTTCACCGGCCGCACCTACGGCGTAAACCCCAACGCATCCGAACTGCACGGCATCCCATGTGTGCCGACTGTCGATGCGTTGCCGGAGATCGTGGATTGCGCGGTGCTCGCGCTGCCGATCGACGCGGTGGAGCGGACGGTCGAGGCATGCGCCGCGGCCGGCATCGGCGGCTGCGTGATTTACGCCTCGGGCTTTGCCGAAACCGGTATCGCGGAACGGATCGCGCTGCAGGAGCGGCTGGGCGGCATCGCACGCGCCTCGGCGCTACGCATCGTCGGTCCCAACGTTTTTGGGTTGATCAACAATATTTCGAAGGCGGGCCTCACCTTCTCCTCGGGCTACGGCGCGCGGCTGCCGGCTTCCGGACCGGTGGGGCTGGTGTCGCAATCCGGCGGGCTCGGCCAGGCGATTGCGCAGGTTTCCGAACGCGGCGGCGCCTACAGCCACTTCCTGGCGGCCGGCAACAGTTGCGACGTCGATGTCTGCGATTACGTCAGCTATCTGGCCGACGATCCTGCCTGCACCGTAATTGGGTGCATTGCCGAAGGGATCAGGGACGGTGACCGGTTCATCGAGGCCGGTGAGCGCGCGCTCGCCACCGGCAAGCCGTTGGTCATGTACAAGATCGCGACCGGGCGCGCCGCGGCGCGCGCCGCGATGTCGCACACCGGAACGCTGGCCGGCGCGAATGCCGCTTACGAGGCCGAGTATCGCCGCATCCGCGCGGTGCCGGTGGACAATCTCGAGGATGTCTACGAAACCGCCGCTTTCCTTGCGAAAGCGGGACGGCCCCGCGCGGCCGGTGTGGCCGCCATCGCGGCCTCCGGCGGCGCCTGCGTCATCGCCCTGGACATGGCGGAACGCTCCGGTGTCGCAATGCCCCCGCCGGGCGCCGCGACCAGGGCGGTGCTGGAGGCCAACGTTCCGGATTTCGGCAACGCCTCCAACCCCTGCGACATTACGGCGCAGGTGGCGACCAATCCGGCATCCTACGCGGCCTGCGCGGAGGCGATGCTGGCGGACCCGGGCTATGCGGCACTCGTCGTCATGGCGCCGACGATCATTCCGGGTACCACACCGCGCAATGTCGCGATGTTCGCCGCCCTGGCCGAGCGCGCGGGCAAGCCGGTCTGCATTTCCTGGATGTCGGAATGGAAGGACGGACCCGGGGCCGCGGAGTGCGAGGCCAGTCCGCATGTCGCGCGCTTCCAGTCCTCCGAACGAGCGTTCCGCGCCCTGGCGCGATGGCAGGCACGCGAGGCCGCACTCGCCGGTCCGCCGCCGCCATCGCGACACCAGGCGGCCCATCGGGCGGCGGGCGATGCGAGGCGGCTGCTACTCGGCGCGGGGCCCCACCTTTCCGAGCGCGAATCTAAATCGTTGCTCGCGCTGTACGGGGTGCCGGTAGCACCTGATGTGGTGGTGCAGGATGAGGCGGAAGCGGTCGCCGCGGCCGAAACCATCGGCTACCCGGTGGTGCTGAAGATCGAGTCGGCGGACATTCCGCACAAGACCGAGGCAGGCGTGGTTCGGCTGGCTCTGGCCGATGCAGCTTCGGTTCGCGCGGCGTACCGGGCGATCACCGCCGCGGCGGCTTCCCTGCGGCCTGCGCCGCGCGTCGCCGGCGTGCTGGTGCAGCCGATGATCGCTGCGGGGATCGAAATAGTGGTCGGTGCGCAATGCGATCCGACGTTCGGGCCGATGGTGGTGGCGGGCCTTGGTGGCGTCATGGTCGAACTGATCCAGGACTCGACAACCGAACTGGCTCCGGTCGATCACGCGCAGGCGCTGGCCATGATCCACCGGCTGCGCGGCGCCGCGCTGCTCACCGGCTTTCGCGGCTCCGCCGCGGCCGATATCGATCGGCTCGCGCGCATTATCGTCGCGGTGTCCGAACTGGCCGCGGATCATCGGGACACAATCGCGGAAATAGACGTCAATCCGGTGCTGTGCGGCCCCGGGCGCGCGATCGCGGTGGACGCGCTGATCGTCCGCGCGACGGCACCGCAATGAACAGGCACCGCTGGAAACCCGCCGAGGGAGGCACGTAGATGGCCAAATGGCTCAAGCACACCGACTGGATCACGTTCGAGGTCCGCGAAAAAGTCGCTTACATTACGATGAATCGCCCGGACAAGCGCAACGCGCTGTCGCCCGAACTGCTCGAGGAAGTGCATGATGCGGTGCTGGAAGCCGATGATCTGAAGGCGGTACATTGCATCGTTCTGCAAGGTGCCGGGCAGGATTTCTGCGCCGGCTACGACCTCGGCTTCGGCGCGAACCCGGCCAATCAGGCGGATACCACCGGCACATATCGCACGCGTATCGGCACCTTCGATGACGATGTCTGGACGATGACGCGCAAAATGCACAAGATGCTGATCATCCCGGACGCCCACAAGCCGGTGATCGCGAAAATTCAGGGCCGCGCCCTCGCCGGCGGCGCCGAGCTCGCCTTGTCGTGCGACATCCTGATCGCCGCCGATGACGCACTGATCGGGCATCCCGGTACGCGGGGCCTCGGATCGCCGCCGATCAATTTCTGGTTCTATCATGTCGGCCCGCAATGGGCGAAACGGCTGCTGTTGACAGGCGACAGCATCACCGGCCGCGACGCGGCCAGGATCGGGCTGGTGCTGGACGCAGTGCCGGCCGCCGAACTGGATGCCGAGGTTGATACGCTGGCGCGGCGGATTGCCCTGATCGATCCGGAAATCGCCGCCGCGAACAAGCGCATCGTCAATGTCGCGATGGAATTGTCCGGCGCGCGGACACTGCAAAAACTGGCGACCGAAGTCGATGCCCGCGCGCACCTCTCGCAGGGCCCCGGGCGGGTGACCTGGAAGGCCAACGTCAAGCAGCATGGCGTGCGCACGGCGATCAAGATGCGCGACGAAGCCTACGGAACCGCGCCCGTCCGGCTACGCGCATTTGAGCACGACTAGCCCAGGCGCCCCCCAAACGGCGCATCCATATGTTTTGCTAGACGGAACGCGTTCCGCTCCTTAGTAAGGGCGCGAGCCGGGAGCCAAGAAGGAGACTGTCCCCATGTCGAACATCAGCATGCGCCATGGCGTGTTCCTCGCCCCCCTGCACCCGGTCGACGAAGACCCCCATTCGCTGATCCATCGCGACCTGGAGTTGATGGAGTGGCTGGACCGGCTGGGCTATGACGAGGCGTGGATCGGCGAACACCATTCCGGCGGGTTCGAGACCATTGCGTCTCCAGAACTGTTTATCGCCGGCGCCGTGGAGCGCACGCGCAACATCACCTTCGGCACCGGCGTCGTATCCCTGCCGTATCATCAGCCGCTGATGGTGGCGAACCGGCTGATCCAGCTCGACCATCAGGCGCGCGGCAGGGTGAAGTTCGGCTTCGGCCCCGGCTTGCTCGTTTCCGATGCCAAGATGCTCGGCATCGATCCCAAGGCGCAGCGCGACCGCATGGCGCAGGCGCTCGACGTAATCCTGCGCCTGATGGCGGGCGAATCCGTCACCGAAAAGACCGAGTGGTACGACCTGCAGGAGGCGCGCGCGCATCTGCTGCCCTATACGCAGCCGCGCCCGGAAATCGCGGTCGCGAGTGCCGCAACGCCATCCGGCGGTCGTCTCGCGGGCAAATATGATCTCGCCATGCTGTGCGTGGCGGCAACCGATGCCGCCGGCGGCTTCAATGTGCTGGACGTGAACTGGAAACATGCCTGCGACGTCGCCGCGGAATATGGCCGCACCATGGACCGCAATCGGCTGCGGCTCATGGGCCCGATGCACATCGCGGAAACGCGCGACAAGGCGCGCGAGAACGTGCGCATCGGCCTGGTTAAATATCTCGACTACGCGCGCACGCTGACCCCAGGCCGCTTCGGCGACCTGGTCGGCCGCGACCCGGTCGATGTCATGCTCGATTCCGGCCATATCGCCATCGGCACGCCCGACGACGCGGTGGAGGTTCTGACGAAGCTGCGCAACAAGCAGGGCGAGTTCGGCGTATTTCTGCAGCAGTCACACGACTGGGCGGATTGGAACGAAACCAAGCGGTCGTACGAACTCTATGCACGCTACGTACGGCCGCGATTCAGCAACGCCAATGCAAACCGCGTTGCGTCCTATGACAACTGGAAGCAGAACTCGGCCGGCTATAGCGGCGAGTCGCACGCGGCCGCCAAAGCAACATTCGAGAAGTACGGTGACGCCAGCGCCATGGTGGCGGCGCGCAAGACCGGGATGATCGGCGCTGGCGGGTAGTGGGGGCGCATGTGGGATAAGGTAGGAAGGCCAGGGCTCTGCCCTGGACCCGCTGGGGACTAGTCCCCAGACCCCATTAATTTTGGGGCTGTCCCAGATCCGCCTGTGCAATCGCGCCCGTGGACCAACCGTTTCGGCTGCGGTAGGCGCGGCAAGCG
>JAATGE010000465.1 GCA_015654825.1 Rhodospirillales bacterium | reverse complement strand
GGGCCTAAGGCCCCAGCTTGAGTGCAGGGGGCAGAACCCCCTGGCCTTCCTTCTTGCCATCAAGCGAAAGCCGGCTACGGAGCCGCCACCGGCCGCGCCTCAGGCAACGGCCGCGCCGGGCGGTTCTGCCGCAGCGCCGCGGCGCCATCGGCCACCACCTGCCAGGTCGCCTGTGACAGCGCCTTGCGGTCCGGGTAATCGGCCGGGTCCATCGGCGTGTGGAACAGCAAGGTCACGCGTTTGCCGCGAAACTGCGCCACCTGCCAGAAATGCGGCAGCAGCGTCATATCGCCGTACCACGCGAATACGTCGCGGCTGGCGTGACCCACCGGCAGGCCGGCCAGCCGGTCGTACACGACGGACACCGGCTGGATCAGCGGCTTGGCGTCCGCGTAGGCCGCCGCCAGGAACGACGAACGGAACGGCAGCACGCGCGATCCGTCGCTGCTGGTGCCCTCGGGGAACAGGATCAGGTCATTGCCCGCCGCCAGCACGTCGCGCATCTGGTCGCGTTCGTGCAGCGTGCGGCCACGGTTGCGGCTGACGAACACCGTGCGGCCAAGTCGCGCCACGGTGCTGATCACCGGCCAGCCGGCGACGTCGTCCTTGGCCACGAAGCAACCGGTGATCTGCCCGCCGATCGCGGCGATATCCAGCCAGCTGGAGTGGTTGCACACATAGATGACGGGGCGTTGCGGGCCGCGCGCGCCCTGCCGGGCCGGGGCGCCGAGGACGCGCACGGAAAGCCCCAGCATGCGGCTGATCGTGGCCCAGAAGAATGCGGCGAACGCCGCCTTTTCACGCCCGGGGAACAGCAGCAGCACCGACTGCACGAGCATCGCCAACGGCAGGAACAGAACGATCCACAGCGTGCGCCGCAAGGCGCGCAGATGCCGCAGCGGATGAAACCCGGGTCGGGGTGCATCCTCGCTGTTCATGGCGGTACGGAACCGGGGCAGGTTGCCCCGGTTCAGCGTGGCGCGGCGCAGGCCGGTCTGGGTGGTATCCATCACGCCGCGAGGTAACAGCGGGAATCGGGCCAAACAATGACAGGCAAGTTACTGTTCCGCGACAAAGTGCCGCGTCGCCCGGACTGTTGCCCTAATGCGTCACGAAGCCGCCCGCATTGCTGCGAAGTGCGTGAATGCCGGCGCAACCCGAAACCTTGCTGCCGGTGAAGCTGTAGGTCCGATTGGCCACATCGACCGCGTCGCCGCTGATCGTCGGCCCGTTCGCGAAGCCGGAGAACGCGATGCTGACCCGGCCTGCCCAGATCGCCTGGAAGTGACCTGCGTTGGTATTCAGGTTGGTCAGCTGGTACGGGAAGTTTTGCAGCGTCGGGCTACGAATGAATCTGCCGTTCGTGGAGAACGCCCAGCAATCGACGAAATTCGGCTCGAACGATGTCTTGACCGTCAGCTTATAGAAAGTGCCGGCCGGCGGCAGCGCTGCCTGCGCCAGGCCGGGGGCGGCGGCGATGCCGGCGAGGGTTGCGGCACGCAGAAAAAACATGGTTGCTGACATGGAATGTACTCCGGCTGAAGGTGAACTGTGGCGTTCTCTGTGGCTGGCGCGGCAACGCGGCAAGCGCGAGCGGGTTTCGATCAGTAACACGCGGCCCTTGCGGCACCGCCGTACGAACCGGCCTAGTGGGCTGTTATTGCATGGGATGATTCGTGGCCGGAGAATGCGGCATTAGGAAGGCCAGGGCGCTGCCCTGGACCCGCTGGGGCCTAAGGCCCCAGACCCCATCGGCGCTGCGCGGCGGTTCCCTGGTCCTGGTTGCCATCGTTTGCTTGGCCCCTGGTTTGGCCTGGGGGGCCGATCCGCTGCCCTATGCGGTGAGCCTGGCGAAGACCGCCAATGGGCCGCTGGACAGTGCCCTCGCGGCAAGCTCGCAACTGATCGTGCTGCGCACCCGCGCCCCCGCGGGCCCGTTCGCGGTGCTGTCGCGGGCCCGGCAGGATGTGCCGCGCCTCACCGCCGTGCTGGAGAGCTTCGGTTACTATCAGTCACATGTGACTGTCACAGTCGCCGGCCTGGCGCTGGAAGACCCCTCGCTTCCCGACCTGCTGGAGGCGCGCCCCGCCGCCCCGCCGGCGCCGATCGACATCGCGATACAGCCCGGCCCGCTGTTCCATCTCCGCCACGTGACCCTTGCAGGCGTAGTGCCCGGGGCCGCCGCCGCCGCCTTCACCCTGAAGCCCGGCGATCCCGCCGTCGCCTCGCGCGTTCTGGCCGCGTCCGGTGCCGTCCTTAGCGCCCTGCGCGAAAATGGCTACGCCCTGGCCACCGTCGATCCGCCCGACGCCGTCCTGGTCCCCCCCGAACAGGCGCTCGACGTGACCCTGCGTGTGACCGCCGGCCCGCGGGTGGATCTGGGCCCGATCACCATCACCGGCCTGCACCGCGTCCACGAGGCCTATGTCCGCCGCCGGCTGCTGATCCGCCCCGGCCAGCTCTACCAGCCCAGCGCGATCGACGCCGCGCGCCAGGACCTCGCGGCGACCGGCGTATTCTCCGGCGTCGTGATCCGCACCGCCCCGTCGCTCGACGCGGCGGGAACGCTGCCCGTCACCGTCGACGTCGCGGAGCGCGAGCGGCACGCGGTCAGCTTCAATGTTGCCTATTCCACCGATCTCGGCGGCAGCGCCGGTGCCACCTGGACCCTGCGAAATGTGTTCGGCAACGCGGAGCAGCTCAATCTTGCCGCCGCCATCAGCGGCCTCGGCGGCACCGCGGTCACCGGCGTCGGCTACAACGCCAGCGCGCAACTGATAAAACCCGATTTCCTGCGGCGCGACCAGGCGCTGCAATTCGACCTCGGCGCGCTGAAGCAGAGCCTCGACGCCTACGACCAGACTGCGGCGACCGCCGGCGTGACGCTGACGCGCAAGCTTTCCAGGCAATGGTCCGCCAGCGCGGGGATCAGTCTGATCCAGGAGCAGATCACCCAGGAGGGCATCGTGCGCGACTACACCCTGGTGGCTTTGCCGCTCAGCGCGAAATTCGACGATACCGGCCTGGCCAATCCACTGGATGACCCTTTGCACGGCGTGCGGGCGGCGTTCTCCGCCGCGCCGACGCAGTCGTTCGGGCTGCGCAGCGCGACGTTCCTGGTGTTGCAGGGGTCAGCCAGCACCTATTTCGATCTTGCATCGCTGGGGCTGGGGCCGCCGGGGCGCAGCGTGCTCGCCGTGCGCGGACTGATCGGCAGCGCGCAGGGCGCCAGCGCGTTCGATCTGCCGCCGGACCAGCGCTTCTACGGCGGCGGCTCGGCAACCGTGCGCGGCTTCAAATACCAGTCGGTGGGCCCGCTTTTCCTCGACGAGGAACCCGCCGGCGGCGCCGCGATCGATACGGTGGGTGCGGAATTCCGCCAGCGCCTGTGGGGCAATTTCGGCGCCGTCGTTTTCGCGGATGCCGGCCAGGTGAGTGCCGGCAACGCGCCGTTTCAGGGCACCTTGCGCGAAGGCGTCGGCGTCGGGGGTCGCTATTACACCTCGATCGGCCCGATCCGCGTGGATGTGGCGGTGCCGGTGAACAAGCCCCCGAACGGCGACAGTTTCGAATTCTACCTCGGCATCGGGCAGGCCTTCTGATGCGCCGGGCCGGAAAAGTCGCCCTCTGGGTCGTTGGCGTTGTGATCCTGTTGCCGCTGGTGCTGCTGGGCCTCGTCGTCGCGGCGGCCAACCTGTCGTCCGGCCAGCGCCTGATCGAACGCCTGACCGCGTCGCTGACCAACCGCCAGGTCACGATCGCCGGCCTGCACGGAAGGTTTCCCGACCGACTGCGCGCGGATCATATCGCGCTGGCGGACGCGCACGGCACCTGGGCCGCGATCGACGGCGTCAGCCTGGATTGGTCGCCGTCGGCCCTGCTACGCTTACGGGCACGCATCGATACCGCGAGCATCGAGCACATCGCCCTGGCGCGCCGTCCGGTGCCGATCGCCCCGGCCAAACCGCAAGCACCATCAGCGAACTTCAGCCTGCCCGTCGCCGTCGATATTGGTTCGTTGCGTGTCGCGCGGGCCGATATCGCGGCGCCGGTGGCGGGTGCCGGTTTCGCGGCATCGCTCGAGGCCAGCGCTTCCGTTACATCGCTCCAGGCAGGCACCGCGACCCTGACGGTCACGCGCCTCGACGCCGCCGGCAGCTACCAGGCAAGCGGCACGCTGAACGAGCACGCCATCGCGGCGCATGTGACCGCGCGCGAGCCCGCCCGTGGCCTGATCAGCGCCCTGGCCGACCTGCCGGCGCTGGGTGCGATCGACTTTTCAGCAACGATCGACGGCCCCAAATCCGCCGAGCAGACCCATCTCGAGGTCAGCGCCGGTCCGCTGCGCGCCAAGGCCACCGGCACCGTCGATCTGCCCGGTCGCCGCCTCGCCGCGGATATCGTTGCCACGGCGCCCGCCATGCGCCCGCGCGCGGGTCTGAGCTGGGATTCGATCGACCTGCATGGGCACGTCGCCGGCCCATTCACGACCCCCGATGCAGCCGTGCATTTTGCCATTGCTCATCTGAACGCCGGGGCGGCGAGGGTCGAAACGATCGAGGCGGACCTGACCGGCAACCGGGGCGCCGCGCGTCTGCATGGCGCGCTGACCGGCGTGCACATACCCGGCGCCCATCCCGATCTGCTCGCGGCCGCGCCGGTAACGATCGATGCCGACACCGATCTCGCCGCGCCGGACCGGCCGCTGCATGCAAAACTTGGTCATCCGCTGCTGACGGCGGAGCTTTCGGCCCGAACCGCGGGCACGCTTACCGCGCAACTGCACGCCGTATTGCCGAACCTCGCGCCCCTCGCCGCGCTGGGCGGCACCGATGTGCGGGGCAGCGCCGACCTTTCCGCCAACCTCGCCGAGCAAGCCACCGCGCGCCACATGACGCTGACCGGGACAGCCAATATTACCGGCGGCCGGGCACCCGTGCCCGGTCTGCTCGGCCTTGCCAGGATCGATGCGGACGCGACGCTCGATGGCGGCAACGTCACTCTGACGCGCGCCGCCCTCGATGGCCGCGCGCTGCATGTCGACGCCGCCGGAAGCGTCGCTGCCGACGCGGTTGCGTTGACCTGGCATGCCTCATTCCCGGATCTTTCCGTCCTGTCGCCGCAGGCGGTGGGCGCCGTCACGCTTGCCGGTGGCCTGAACGGCCCGACGAATCGCCTGTCCGTGACAACGGAAGTAAAAGGTGTCGCAGGCTCGCCGCAATTCACCAGGGGACCGGTTTCCCTCGTGGTCAGCGCGGATAATTTGCCCTCCGCGCCGAACGGCAAGCTGCGGGGTACATTCCGGCTGCGCGACGCCGACGTTGCGCTGGACGCCATTGCATCCACCGCGGCGGATGGCGCGATCCATATCGTCGTCGGCCACGCCGACTGGAAATCCGTCACCACACGCGCCGATGTGACGCTGCCCAAATCCGCCCAGCCGATCGGCAAGCTCGATGTTGGCGCCGCGCGCCTGGCAGATATCGCGCCGTTGATCGGCCAGCCACTGGCAGGCAGCCTGAAAGCGACATTGAATGCCGCGGCAACCGAGGCCAACGCACAACTCCAGGGCACCGATTTGGCACTCGGCACGCGGCGCATCGCCAGCCTGGTGCTGAACGCCCGCGCCGTCGGTGCGCCCTCGGACCCCGATCTGAACGCCACGCTGACATTGGGCGGCATCGAGGCGGACAACGTTGCCGGCAGCGCCGTGATCACGGCAAAGGGTCGCCAGAACGCGCTGCAATTGCGCGCCACCGCGGATGCGCCCGGCGTCCAGGGCGCGGCGGCGCGGCTCGATACCGCGGCGCTGCTCAATACGCGCGCGCACCAGATTGTTTTCCAAACCCTGAGCGCCGGCTGGAAGACATTTTCAGTCCGCTTGCAGTCGCCGGCGCGCGTCGATTACGGCCAGCAGATCGCGGTGGACCAACTGCATCTGGCACTCGGCCACGCGACATTGCAGGCCAGCGGCCGGCTCAGCCCAACCCTCGATTTTTCCGCCAGCCTGCACAATTTCACGCCCGACATCATGCAACCGCTGGCGCCGCAATTCGCGGCTTCGGGCACGCTCTCCGCCGAAGCGCGCCTGACTGGCCAGCCCGCCACGCCCGGCGGCCGCCTGCATGTCACCGCGACCGGTTTGCGCATGAAGACCGGCCCGGCCGCCTCCCTCCCGGCCGCCTCGATCGCCGCCAATGCCACGCTGAACGGCCTCGACGCCCGTATTGACGCCCGTATCGATGCCGGACCAAAATTGCATTTCTCCGCCACCGGCGCGGCGCCCCTGCAGCCGGACGGCGCGATCGCGCTATTGCTGCGGGGCGGGCTCGACCTCGCCCTGCTCAATCCGGTGCTGCAAGCGAACGGCCGCAATGCGCGCGGCCGCGCCAACCTCGATCTGACCGTATCGGGTACCGCGAAAACGCCGCGGATCACCGGCCGCATCGGCCTCGCCGACGCCGAATTACAGGATTACGTCCAGGGCGTCGACTTGAAGAAGGTCGCCGCAACGATCGATGCGAACGGCGACACTTTCACGATAACCCATTTTTCCGCCGCGGCCGGCCCCGGCACGATCGGTATCACCGGCACCGTCGCCGCCGCCGCGCCCTACGCCGTCGATCTGCACGTCGCCGCCCGCAACGCGCGTCCGCTCGCCAGCGACCTGCTGACCGCCTTGTTCGATGCCGATCTGACGGTGCGCGGCCAGGCCGCCGGCAACATGGCGGCGCGCGGCAAGATCCTGCTGCACCGCGTGGATATCAACATTCCGGAAGGCCTGCCGCCGACGGTCGCGCAACTGAACGTACGCCGCGCGGGCCAGGCGCCGCCGCCGCCGCCCACCACGGCGCCGCCGCCGGCGGAAGTGCATCTCGCCATCGAGGTCGACGCACCCAGCAATATTTTTGTTCGCGGCAAGGGTCTCTATGCCGAACTCGGCGGCACGCTGCACGTCACCGGCACCAGCAGCGCCCCCGTCATCGAAGGCGGCTTCGACATGCGCCGCGGCGATTTCTCGCTCGCCGGCACCACGCTCGTTTTCAGCCGCGGCCGGGTCGGCTTCAACGGCGCCGGCGTCACCGAGAGAATCGATCCGACGCTGGATTTCCAGGCCGACAGCACGCAAGCCGGCATTACCGCCACCTTGAAAATCACCGGCTATGCCGACGCACCGAAAATCGCGCTGTCCAGCGTGCCCGATCTGCCGCAGGACGAAATCATGGCGCGGCTTTTGTTCGGCGTCAGCATCAAACAGCTCACACCGTTCCAGATCGCCGAAATCGGCGCGGCACTCGCCGAACTCTCCGGTGTCGTCGGCGGCGAAGGCCCGCTCGGTGCGATCCGTAAGCAGCTTGGCCTCGATCGCCTGTCGGTCGGCGGCGCCAGCACCGGCGGCGGCGCCAGCGTCGAGGCGGGGCGCTATGTGGCCAAGGGAGTCTATGTCGGCACGAAACAATCGACCGGCGGCGCCGGCGGCACCCAGGTTCAGGTGCAGATCGATTTGACGCGGCATCTGAAATTGAACAGCGCACTCGGTGCCGGGGGTGGCACGGCGCAGGGGGCTACGCCGGAGAATGATCCGGGGAGCAGTGTTGGCTTATCGTATCAGTTTGAGTATTGAAGTGAAAAGACCAGGGGCTCCGCCCCCTGGACCCCCGACGGCGTGCCGCCGCCGTCGTACGCGCTACGCGGCGGGAGTCTTCTGTACGGTCTAGCGAGACGCGGGATTTAACGGCGCGCTCGCTGCAAATGCAGCGCTCGGAACAGACAAAATCGGGTCTGGGGCCTACTGGCCCCGTCGTACGTAGCACGCCTCCAGCGTGACGGGTCCAGAGGCAGAGCCCTGGCCTATCCTTGCCGCATCAATCCCCGGCGTAGCTTACCGCCAACTCCATTCCGTGGCGGATCGGCACCAGGTTGGTCACGAACCGCTCGGCGCAGGTGCGCCACGAAAACGTCTCGGCATAGGCGCGGCACGCCACGCGCTCGCCGTGCTCCAGGGCCATCAGCGCCGCGTGCCGCAAATCCGTATGCACGCACCCCACGGCCGGCCCGCCCCCCGCCAGCACGTCCTTCGGCCCGGTCGCCGGGAACGCCGCCACCGGCGTGCCGCACGCCAGGCTCTCCAGCATCACCAGGCCAAAAGTGTCCGTCAGCGACGGAAACACCATCACATCCGCCCCCGCATAGGCGCGCGACAACGCCTCCCCATGCAGCGCCCCGGCAAAATGCACGGTCGGGAACCGCCGCTTCAGCGACTCGAGCTGCGGCCCGTCCCCCACCATCACTTTCGATCCCGGCAGCTCCAGTTCCAGGAACGCGGCGATATTCTTCTCCACCGCCAGCCGCCCGACATACAGGAACACCGGCCGCGCCAGCCCTTCCCACGGCTCGCGCGGCTCGGCGCGGAACTGCGCCAGGTCGACGCCGCGCGACCAGGCGCGCAAATGCCGGAATCCCCGCTCCGCCAGCTCGGCGCGCAGGCTCTCGGTCGCCACCATCAGGCCGCGGCCGGCGTTATGAAAGCGCCGCAGCCAGGCGTAGGTGAGCCGTGTCGGCAGCCGCGTCCGCGCCGCCAGGTATTCGGGGAATCGCGTGTGGAACGCGGTGGTGAAGATCCATCCGCGCTGTTTGGCCAGCTGGCGCGCCGCGATGCCGAGCGGCCCTTCGGTCGCGATATGCAGCGCATCCGGCGCGAAATCCTCCATCAGCCGCGCCAGCTTGCGGCGCGGCAACACGGACAGGCGGATATCCGGATAGGTCGGGCAGGGCAGGGTGCGGAACCGGTCCGGCCCGATCACTTCGGCGACAACGCCGAGCGCGTGCAGCTCGCGCACCAGGGTCGCGAGCGTGCGCACCACGCCGTTCACCTGCG
>JAATGE010000601.1 GCA_015654825.1 Rhodospirillales bacterium | reverse complement strand
CCATCGGCCGTCCGCGGTGCGCTCTCCGCGCGGGGAAGGTCTTGGTGTCGCGTTGCCGGTGCGCGGCGAGGTGCTTCCGCTGGGCCGCGGCCGGGTGATGCGGGAGGGCTCCCGCGTTGCCATAGTCAGTCTGGGCACGCGCCTGGCGGATGCGTTGCGCGCTGCGGACGAACTGGCGGCGCGCGGCTATTCGACGAGTGTTGTCGATGCGAGGTTCGCCAAGCCGATCGATACGGTGCTATTGGAGCAGTTGGCGCGCCATCACGAAGTGCTGATTACGGTGGAGGAGGCGGCGGCCGGGGGGTTCGGTGCCAGCGTGATGAACCATCTGGCCTGGCAGGGATTATTGGACGGCGGGCTGCGGGTGCGCCCGATGGCGTTGCCGGACCGGTTCATCGAGCAGGCCTCGCCCATAGTGCAACTGGCGGAGGCGGGCCTCGATGCGAAGGCGATCGTGCGGGTGGCGTTGCGGGCGTTGGGTAACGAAGCAGTGGAGGCCGTAAGGAGATGACAGGATTGCCTCCGTCGGCCAGGGGCACGGCCCCTGGGCACCCGAAGCCCCAAACCCCCGTTTTTTGGCGCGTGAACTCCCGCCGCGCAGCGCGAACGCAGGCGGCGGCACGCCGTTGGGGGTCCAGGGGGCGGAGCCCCTTGGCCTTATTGTTTTTTGCCCTCTTTTTCCCGATCGCGGCCCTGGCGCAGCCAACCCCCGCGGCACCGATCGAGGCGCTGAACACGGCGCTTGAGAACGCGGAAAAGACCGGCTCGCTACCGTTCCGACAGCGTTACGACGCGCTGGCCCCGGTGGTCGACCATGCGTTCAACCTGTCGCAGATCCTGCAGACGATTGTCGGGCTTCGCTGGGCGCAGATCCCGCCCGATCAGCAGGCCAAGCTGCTGGCCGTGTTCCGCGCCTTCACCATCTCCAGCTATGCCGCCAACTTCAGCACCGATGCGGGCAACTCGTTCCGCGTTCTGCCGGAAACCCGTAGCGTCGGCGCCGACGTGGTGGTAGAGAGCGAGATTGTTCCGAAACAAGGCGACGACCCAATCCGCATGGACTATGTGATGCGCAACGGAACTGCCGGTTGGCAGGCGGTCGATGTGCTGCAGCTTGGCACCATCAGCCAGGCCGCGGTGCAGCGCAGCGACTTTCGCGCCCTGCTGAACGACGGTGGCGCGCCGAAGCTGATTGAAAGCCTGCAGCAGAAGGTCGATACGCTCAGCGGCAATACCATCAAGCCGTGAGCCCATTTCTGGCGCATCTGCCGACGGCGTTCGCCGCCGGCATGTCGGCGATCGGCGTGGTGCAGACGTTTGCCGGCCTGCACTCCATACGCCGCTTCGCGCGCCAGGCGCCAGATCCGATACATGCGCTGCCGCCGATCACGGTGCTGAAGCCGTTGTATGGCTCGGAGCCGATGCTGACCGAGGCAATCGAAACGTTTTTCCGGCAGGACTATCCGGCACTGCAACTTGTGTTTGGCGTGCAGCGCGCGGACGATCCGGCGATCGGGATCGTGCAGGCATTGTGCCGGCGCTTTCCGCGGGTCGACGCAATGCTGGTCGTGGACCCGACGCCGCACGGCACCAACCACAAAATCTCCAATCTGATCAACATGTTCCAGGACGCGAAGCACGATGTGCTGCTGGTTTCCGATAGCGACATGCACGTGGCGCCGGACTATTTGCGCCGCATTGCGGCCGCATTCGCGGTGCCGGGCACCGGGCTGGTTACCAGCCTGTATGTCGGCAAGCCCGCCGGGCGTGGTGTCACGGCGCAGCTTGGGGCCGCCTATATCAATCAGATCTTCGCGACCGGCGCCGTGATGGCGCGGGCGCTGGGACGGCAGGATTGCCTCGGCGCGACCATGGCGCTCACGCGCGATACGCTGCGTCGCATCGGCGGTTTCGCGGCGCTGTCGCCCTACGTCGCCGATGACGGGGTGCTGGGCCGCCTGGTGCTGGCGACCGGCCAGAAGATCACGCTGGCCGCGACGGTGCCCGCGACAACGGTGGCGGACAGCGGCTTCGCCGCCTTGTTCAGGCACGAGTTGCGGTGGGCGCGCACTATCCGGGCCATGGCGCCGGCGGCGTTCCCGACGTCCGCGGTGCAGTTCCCGGTGTTCTGGGCGCTGCTCGCGGTTGCACTGGCCCCGCACCACGCATGGCCTTTTGCCTTGCTGGCGCTCGCCGCCGCGGCGCGGGCGACGTGCGGGCGCCTTGTGGAGCGCACGCTGGGGGCAGCGCCGACCGTGCTATGGCTTGCGCCGCTGCGGGATGTGCTATCCATAGCCGAGATGGCCGCCGCGTTCGCCGGCCATAAGGTGACCTGGCGTGGCCAGGTCTTCAGCACCGAAGCCGATCGGGCCCTCGGAAACGGCGCGGACAGGTTTGCGAGGTCGGTGCTGGCCCGTGGGCTGGGGCGTGCGGAAGGTCTGGAACGCGCCAAGGGCCTGCAGCGTGTCAAAGGTCTGGGACGCGCCAAAGGGCTGGCGCACGGAGAGAGATAGATGACGATGAAGACCCTGTTTCTGCAGCCGCCGAGTTTCGATGGCTTCGATGGCGGTGCCGGCAGCCGCTACCAGGCCAAGCGCGAGATCAAGAGCTTCTGGTTCCCGACCTGGCTGGCGCAGCCCGCCGCGCTGGTGGCGGGTAGCAAGCTGCTCGACGCGCCGCCGGCGCGCCTCGGCATGGATCATGTGCTGGCCGAGGCCAAGCAGCACGACCTCGTCGTGATCCACACCTCGACACCGAGTTTTGCCAGTGACGTGCGCGTCGCGGAGGCGCTGAAGAACGCCAAGCCGGGCCTTAAGATCGGTATGGTCGGCGCCAAGGTTGCCGTGCAGCCTGGCCCGAGCCTGGAGCAGGGCGCAGCGATCGATTTCGTTGCGCGCAACGAGTTCGATTTCACCATCAAGGAAGTCGCCGAGGACCGCCCGTTCGCCGACATCGACGGCATTTCCTATCGCGATGCGGACGGAAAAATCGTGCACAACAAGGAGCGCGCAACGCTGGAGGATATGGACCAGCTGCCGTTCGTGACCGAGGTGTACAAGCGCGACCTGCGCATCGAGGATTATTTCATTGGCTACCTGATGCATCCGTATGTGTCGCTGTACACCGGGCGCGGCTGCAAATCGCACTGCACGTTCTGCCTGTGGCCGCAGACCGTCGGCGGGCACCGCTACCGTGTGCGCAGCCCTCAGCATGTGGCGGCGGAAATCCGTCAGGGCATGAAACTGTTTCCGCAGACCCGCGAATGGTTTTTCGACGACGACACGTTTACCGATGACCTGCCGCGCGCCGAGGCGATCGCGAAGGAATTGGGGAAACTTGGCGTTACCTGGAGTTGCAACGCGAAGGCCAACGTGCCGCGCGCGACGTTAAAAGTGCTGAAGGATAACGGGCTGCGGCTGCTGCTGGTCGGATACGAGAGCGGCAACCAGCAGATTCTCTACAATATCAAGAAGGGCATGCGCATCGAGGTGGCGGAGAAATTCACCCGCGATTGCCATGAACTGGGCATCAAGATCCACGGCACGTTCATCATGGGATTGCCGGGCGAGACAAAAGAGACGATCGAGGAAACCATTCGCTGGGCTACCAAGATCAATCCGCACACGATCCAGGTGTCGCTGGCGGCGCCGTATCCGGGCACGTTCCTGTACAAACAGGCGCTGGAGAATGGCTGGCTGGATGCCGCAAACGCGGAACTGATCGACGATCACGGCATCCAGATCGCGCCGCTGCATTATCCGCATCTGTCGCACACGGAGATATTCGATAATCTGGAGACGTTTTATAAGCGGTTCTACTTCCGTGCGCCGAAAATCGCTTCGATCGTGGGTGAGATGGTGGCGAGCCCGCAGATGATGAAGCGCCGGCTACGCGAAGGCGTGGAGTTCTTCCAGTTGTTGCGTTAGCGTCATAAGCAGGCGGCGTAAGGCATGAAGGCCAGGGCTCGGCCCTGGACCCGCTGGGGCCGTCACGCGAGAGCGTTCTGCGCTCGACGGCCCCAGACCCCAAGTCATGAGGAACTGCGGGGGGAACGGCGAAGCCGGAAATCCGTGTTTGGTATGGGCTTCGCCGGGGAGACGAGGAAAAGCCGTGCAGCGCTATGGGGGGTCTGTGGCTTGGATG
>JAATGE010000614.1 GCA_015654825.1 Rhodospirillales bacterium | reverse complement strand
GCTGATCCAGCCCCAGGTGGCGCCGCCACCGATCTTCCACTGGTCGCCCTGCCAGGTTTTCAGCGAGCTGTCCTTGCCCACCGGCTGGCCCATCGACGTCGTGTTCGCGTCGAACAGCAGCTGGTCGTCCGGCCCTTCCGAGTAGGCCCGCCAGGCGCGCGAACCGTCCGCGATGTTGTAGGCGGTCACGTGGCCCTGCACACCGAACTCGCCGCCGGAAACGCCGACCAGCACCTTGTCCTTGACCACGAGCGGCGCCGAAGTGCCGGTCGCACCCTTGCCGGGATCGGCGTCCTTCACCGACCAGGCAACCTTGCCGGTCGAGGCATCCAGTGCCACCAGGCTCGCATCCGCCTGGTGCAGGAAGATCTTGCCCTCGCCGTACGCCACGCCACGGTTCACCGTGTCGCAGCACATCACCGGAATAACGTTCGGATCCTGTTTCGGCTCATACGACCACAGGATGCGGCCGTTATTGTTGAGGTCGAGCGCGAACACCTTGTTGGGGAACGGCGTCGACAGGTACATCACGTCGCCGATCACCAGCGGGCCGCCTTCATGGCCGCGCAGCACGCCGGTGGAGAACGTCCACACCGGGCGCAGGTTCTTCGCTGTCTTGGTGTTGATCTGCGTCAGCGTGCTGTAGCGCTGGGACGCATAGTTACCGGCGGGTATCGCCCATGTTCCGGGCGTTCCCGACAGTTTGACCAGTTCGTCATTGGCGCTTGCGGTGCCGCCGAAGCTGGCGACGGCTGCTATGCAGACGCTGGCGGCGAGTAGGCGTTTCATTCCATTCATGACCAGTCCCTCCTTGGCTGGAGCCTTCGGCCGTGCTTCAGCCGCTTGCGTGGGCGGGGCGGCAGGCCTGGTTCCGATGTCCATGTTGTCGGTTGCGGATTGCTATGCTGTCGCGTGCCCTCGTTCCTCCCCCTCCTGGGCTCCCCCCTTGTGGGGTATTTTGGGCACGTGCCGCGCCGGTCCGCGAGTCGGCATGATCGCATAGGGGGAGTTCGTGGCCAACATGGCGGGCCGGCCAGACAATACGGTCGGTCGGTGGCTGGGTTCACGCCGACTGGACCGTTCCGACGCCATCTTGTGCGTGGCACTCCCCAAACTGCTTCGTTTTCCTACCCTTGGATGCTGCGGGGCATCGCCTGGGCAGCATGGCGCCACCCCAGGTGGGTATCAAGCCCATTTCGCGGCCCATCCCGCTTGGTACTACTATTTGCCTATGAGAAACCGCCCGGGCGCGGCTCGGCCCATGCAAAGTATTTGATTGAGCGAGGAATTTTCCGGCGCGGCGGGCGCCGGGCCGCGAGCCTCGGCCGGGCATCGCCAGCGCCAATACTGCTCGTTTTACGTGCAAACCGTGATCTAGGCTCAAGACCCCGTGTCATAACGTGGCCGGGACTGTTGGCTGGCGTGCGTTTGCGAGCACCGGAACGCAGTAAACCTGCGCCAGGTGGCCCCCCCAGGGGCGTCATGAGACGCGCGTCAGGAGAGGCGCGTCAGGGGGGCAGGCTCTCAGGCGGGGTCCTGTTCGGGCACATCCACTTCGCACTTCCAGCGCGAAAGCCGCCATTTCGGGTGCTCTTCAAGGTATTGCTGGGCAAGCATTTGCGCACTGACCATGCAGGCAACAGGGTCGCCCCACGACTCGTAGGGGTTGCGCTTCTCCACGCAGTTGTTCTGATCGGTGGCGAGGCAGTAGATAATGACCAGGTCAATCATCGGGCAATGTCTTCGGCTGGGGGTGCCGGCGCCGCGCTGCGGCCAGGAACAGCGCACCCTACAGCGCATTGGTGCAGCGCCTATAAACAAATCGTCGAAAAAGCGCTTGTGCCCGGCGATGCACCGCGCCAGGGATTGGCCGATCAGCAACCGGGAGGACGGCATGGCGCTTCGGCGTTGGGCACTTGGGGCGGCATTGGCCGCCGCGCTCGCAGGCACCGCCGGCGCGCAAACGCAGCGCCATCCGAAATACGACTACCCGACCGCGGCCCGCGCCGACTACGTCATCGGCTGCCTGATCGACCGCGACATGAAGCACGAAATGCTCGAGCCCTGCGCCTGCCGCATCGATGTCATCGCCGATCAGCTGTCCTACGCCGATTACGACAAGGCCAACACCATCCTCGGCGTGCAGCGCAACGGCGGCATGGGCCGCGCCAACGACCTGTTCCGCGACACCCCGGTAGCCCAGGCCGAAATGGCCAAATTCCACCGCGCCCAGGCCGAAGCCAACAAAGTCTGCAAATAGCCGGCCACCCCGCCAGGGCGGACTCGGAAACAATAAACAAAAGTTTTTGCTTCTTTTTTCAAAAAGAAGTTCTTTTTTGAAAAAAAGAACCAAAAAACTTTTGCACACTGGTTCGGCGGGTCATGGTCCTGGTTGGGCTCAGCGGGGAGAGGCTCGGGGGGTGTTGTTTTCTTTCGCGGCGGCTTGACTTCGCCCCACCCCCCCGCGTATTTCACGCCGCTCTCGGCCACCCCCGGTTCGCACCGGGTGGAAAGCCGATCGTTTGGCACCAGCGCACGCGGCGCCGCCTTCCCAACCGGGTGGGCTCAGGCCGCGCGTAGTAACTGGAACCCGCGCGGATGGCCTCCATCCTGTGCGGGGATTGCGTTTGCGATCGGCGTTCCACCCCGGATCGAACCGGACCGGCCAAGTTGAGTAAGGATCGCAGGGGCGCATGCCGACGATTAACCAGTTGATTGCCAAAGGGCGGGAGCCCGCGGCCAAGCGCAACAAGGTGCCGGCCCTGCAGGGCTGCCCGCAGAAGCGTGGCGTCTGCACGCGCGTCTACACGACGACGCCGAAGAAGCCGAACTCCGCGCTGCGCAAGGTCGCCAAGGTGCGCCTCACCAACGGCTACGAGGTCGTCAGCTACATCCCCGGCGAGGGCCACAACCTGCAGGAACACAGCGTCGTGCTGATCCGCGGCGGCCGCGTGAAGGACCTTCCCGGCGTCCGCTACCACATCCTGCGCGGCGTGCT
>JAATGE010000149.1 GCA_015654825.1 Rhodospirillales bacterium | reverse complement strand
TATCAGAACGATCCCGATCAGCGGCCGATTTTCGACCAGGCGATGGCCGCGATCCGTTCGGCGCTCGACAAAATCGAGCCCGCGCTCGGCGATCTTTTCGTCGCGATCGCCACCGCGGGTTCGAAATGGGACGCGCAGCAAGTCCACCACAGGTTCCTCGGCACGAGCGCGAACGGTACTGCAACTGCGCTGAAAGCCGTCACGAAAAAGTATCAGCAGCTCTGGGGGTTCTTCCGGCAGCACCTGGAATTCTTCTGGGAGCGCGCTGTGCTGCGCGATCCAGACGGCCGCCCTGATATCAACGACGCGGTCGCCCAGAACGAAGGCCGCTGGGTCAGGACCGCCGCCGAGGCGCAGGACAAGGCCAAAGATGCACTCAATGTCCAGTCCGCCCCGGCGTTCGCATTTTACATACGCGACGAGATTGGCGAGATCGCATCGGACGAACTCACCGATCCGGTAAGTTGGGCTGAGTTCTATGCTGAACTCTGGCACGCGTCCGAAGACCGGCCGGGACTGCAAAAAGCGAACAATGCCGCGCTCGAAGCCCTGCAGGAGCATGACGGCGCAGTGTACCGGCTGGATGAGCTGCTGAACGCAACGCCGGAACTGGAAACGGTCGCCGACGACACGCTTCCACCGAAAATATCCCGATTGCCCGCCGGCCCGATGACGGTGCCGGCGGGGCGCGGCGGCGGGATCGACCTCAAGGCACTCCTCAGCCAGGTGCGCTACGAGCTGTCGCAATACTTCCAGGATTGCGAAGACGTCGCAGTCTGGAACGAAATGAACAGGCACATCTGGGAAGCCGAAGGGTTCAACGAGGCTTTCCGCATGAAAATCCAGGCCGCGATCATGGCCCGGAAAAAGGAGGTCGGCGGCTAAATGCCAGTCCAGGCCTACACGCCCGAGGAAATGCTGGTGTTGCTGCGCGAGGAGACGCAGCGCGCCGGCGGTCCGACGAAATGGGCGCATGGTCGCGACATTGCCCCGTCGACGGTGTCCGACGCGCTCAGCGGCCGTCGTGAAATCGGCGAGACGATCGGCACCGCGATGGGCTTCGTGCGCCGCCAGCTCTTTATCAAAGTCCGCAAGCCAGGAAAGGAACCCAACAGTGCAGCAGTTTGACACCGCCGTCCGTATCCCGATCAAAGACGTCGCTCCGGATACGGATAACATCCGCCGGGTACAGCCGACCGCGGAAGAAGAGGCAGCATTTCGCGCGAGCATCGAGGCAGAGGGTCAGATCGTCCCGATCCTGGTGCGCAAGGTGGGAACTGGGCGCAAGGCTAACGCGCCGATGTTCAAGATCGTGTTCGGCAATCGGCGCCTGATGCACACGAAAGCGCTCGGGCGCCCTGACATCCTGGCGATCGATGCCGGTACTTTGACTGACGCGCAAGCGGCGGCCCTGCAGGCGACCGAGAACGCTAATCGCGCCGACATGCATCCGGTGGACAAATGGCGCGCCATGGTGCGGCTGGAGCAGACCGGCATGGATATCATTGCCGCCGGGCGGTGCTTAGGTCTGACGAACCGCCAGGCGGCGCAACACGCCCAGCTCGGCAAGATCATTCCGGAACTCCTCGATGAAATGATCACTAAGGGCCCGCCGGCGGATCACGACCTCCGCACGATTGCTTGCGCGACGCTAGAAAACCAGCGGGCCGCGCTCAAGAAGTCGAAGAACCGCAATGGCTTGAATTGGTGGGAAATTGCCAACGTGCTGCGCATTCGCTCGTACACACGCAACGTCGCGTTGTTCGATATCGACAAGACGCCGACCGTGACCTGGCAACGCGACGCGTTCGCCGAACCTGGCGCCGCGGATGAGTGGACAACGACGGATGTCGACGCGTTCATGAAAGCGCAGCGTGCAGCGATTGAGGCAAAAGTCGCGGCCGAAAAGAAGCGTCGGCTACCGGTGGAAGTCGCCGAGTTCGACGCGCATGGACCGAAGATCCCGGCTGGCTGGAAACAGTCCTCGGACAAGCCGCGGGGAAAGACCGTGCCGGAAGGCGACGGGCGCAAGCGCCTGGTCGCACTCGACGCGCGCAATGGCTTGATCGCGGAGATTTGGATCGAGCCGATCAGCAAGGCGGCTAAGAAGGAAGCGGGCGTCACGGACGGCCCCGCGCGCAAGACCGGTGCTGTCCATCGCGGCAACGAAGATGCCGAAGCACCGGGCGACGACGCCATTGGTGAGGGCACCGGTGCCGACGGCGATGCCGAAGGCGACGGGGAGGCCGCGGAAACCAGTAATCCCGTGGTCATCACCAACAAGGGCCTGGAGCTGATCGCCGCCCGTAAGACCGAGGCGATCCGCGCGCAGCTCTACCAGGAAGGGCCGCAGCTGGATGTCCGCCTGCTGCTGTCGCTGCTCGTCCTGGCGGTGTGCGGCCGCAACGTCGAAGTCAACCCGAGCTCGACGAGCCGTTATGCCAAGACGAAGCTTACCGATATTGCCACGAAACTGATCGACGCCGACGGGCGGATCGACCGCAGCGCGGACATCGCGTCGATCGCGGCCGACCTCATCGGGCGGCTGGTCGTCATCACCAACCCGGTGACCGACCTTGGCAGCGGGCCTTTGGCCGACCTGATCGGCTACGAGATCAGCGCCGAGAACACGCTGCCGGCGTTCGACGACGCGGAGTTCCTCGGCACGCTGCGCTTACCCCTGCTGGAAGAGGCCAAAGCCAAGATCGAAGGCCTGAAGGTCAAGGGCGCCGGCAAGATCCGCAAGGCGCTAGAGGGCAAGCTGGGCACGCGCTGGCGGCCGCCGCAGGCCGAGTTCAAATCGGTCGGCCCGGAAGGGATCACCACCCCGCTGGAGCAGTACATGGCGGAGATCGAACGCGAGCGGGCCGACGATGACGAAGAAGGCGGCGAGGGCGCTGACGACGAAAACAAAGAGGTGGCAGCATGAGCGCGGCCACCACAGCCGCGGCGCCGTCGGGCCCGCGGCAGATCACCGTCGAGCAGTTCCATGCCGAGTGCCAGGCACAGGGCGTCTCGGCCTACGAGAATATCGCGTTCGTTTGCGTCATATGCGGAACGGTTCAAAGCATCGCTTCGCTCGTGCTGGCCGGCGCGACGCCCGAGGAGGCCGAGCGTATGGTCGGCTTCTCCTGCGAAGGGCGGCTGACCAAAGCCGGGCCTTGGCCGTCGCCGAAAAAGAACTCCGCCGACGTGCGAAAGCGCCGGCAGCGGCGCGGCTGCGACTGGACGCTGGGCGGCTTGTTCCGCGTCCACAAGCTCGAAATCGTCATCGAAGGCGAACCCCCGTATCCCCGCTTCGAGCTGGCCACGCCCGAGCAGGCTCGTGACCTGGAACGGACGGTTAAGGCACGTGGCCATGCCGGGTCCGAAACCGAACGCGTAGTTCGAATACCGGACGCGGATTCGAACTCTGGGTTAGCGGAAAGCCCCCCCGCATGACCGCACTGGTTGCCTGCAAAAACGGTTGCGACCCGCACCTGGTCAGCGCCACCGATGTCACCGGCCTGCTGGCGCTGCGGTGCTACTGCGGGCGCTGTCGCCGAAACTGGTGGCGCTTGGTGCAGCCCCACGGCCCCACGCTTAAGGCCACGAGGGCTGAACTGCAGGCGGTGCATGACGGCTTCCTGCGCCAGGTCAGCGCGCGGGCGCGCGTCATCACCGGGCAGGATCAGGCGAAGGAGGTTTCCTGGCGGTTTCTATCGCGAAACACGCTGGCCTGGGACCGTGCTTGCGAGCAGGCTGAAAACGAAATTACCGCCGAGACCCTGCTGCGCTATGGGATGCCGCCCGTTTCGCACGAGCAGGAATCACAGCAAGCTGTTAGAGTGACCGCCTGAAGGCACAGAGAACTATGAGCACCCATACGCAAAAGACCTCTGAACCGATCCGTCTCAAGCTGAGCGACTTCGGGGATGACGACCTGATCGAGCAGGCCGACATCCAGCGGATCTTTGGCGTTTGCCGTACGACCGTCTGGCGCTGGCAGAGCAGCGGCCTGCTCGAGCCCCTCGAGCTGACGGCGAGGTTCGTTCGTTACCGCGTCGGCGACGTAAAGAAGGCCATCCGCGAAGCGCCGAAACGTGCCAAGGGCCGCAAGCGCCGTCTTCGCGAGACCGCATGAGCCAGTTCGATTTATTCGAGAAACCGGATATCCGGCTTCGAGTGCCCGTTGTGCGCGCCGCCGAGCGTCTGATCTGCCCGCCACGCGTGGGGCTGAGCCTCGGCTCTGCCCACGGGCCAGCGACCGTACGGGAGGGCATAGCTCAGGGCTCTGCCCCGGTAGGACCGCTGCCGTCGGACAAATTCCCGGTGCGACCCTATGAGGAAATTTTCGCCGATCGGGGCGACGTCTGGCGCGATCTCCTCGCAAAGCTGCCCGCGGCGACGCCGATCATGCTCGCCTGCACGGCCTATTGGACGCGGAACACGTTCGAGGTGGTGTCGGCTCGCGCCTTTGGGGTCGCAACGTTCATGAGGGACGGGAGAATTCTTTCCTACGATTGGGATCACGACGACTATCGGCGCATCTACGCGACCGTGTTCGAGGCCGCCCTGATGATTGAGCAGGGCCACGCCTTCAGATTGCGCCAGGCTGGCTTTACGGCGGCCTGGTTGGAGGTGGCGTCCGAGCCGGATCCCGCCGCGGCCGCGGCGATCGCGACTCTCGTCGAAAGCCGGCGGCAGCTGCTGGCGAACGCTGGATGAGCGGCACGTCGGACGTTGTCGTCGTGCGCGACGGCGAGCGCTGGCCGGCATGCGACTGCCTCAGCCAGGTCGATAGGCCGCTGGCCGCGGAAGGCGTCCAGCTACGCCTCTATCGCCAAGGGGCGGCTGTATCGTCGGTTCTAAACCTGGTTGGTGCACGGCCCGGCATGCCCTTCGTCATCCCGCGGTTCTGCCCCTTCTGCGGCGTCCCTTACCGGTGCGCCGGGGAGGAGGTACTGACCGACGAGGAACGGCATTTGCTGGCGCTGGTGGAGGCCGAGAGCCGCGATGGCGTCGACGTGGCTGATGTGCTACGCGGACTGATCCGCAAGGGACTCGTCCGGTCGGCTGACAGGCCGCTTATTACGCAGCCGGATGAGGCAAAAAGGGCGGCTTAAATGGGCGTAAGCCGCTCTCCCCCAAAGGTTTTTCGGTTTATAGAGGTTTATACAGGGTTACCTGTGTTGCAGAATGTCGGCGGGTAGATTGCCGGGTATGAGGGGGGCTCTGCCCCCTATGACATGGTAATCTTATCAATGTGTTAGGTGGCACATTGTGATGGACACCCCATCCGCCAATTCAGAACAGAACTGCGAACGCCGGGCGTAGCCGGTTTTACGCCTGAGGCGGCGGCGAGGGTTCTGAGCAGATCGCTCTTCGATCCCATGATCCGGACTTCCTTGTCGGCGACCTCCACCCGCTGAGCCAGGGCGCGAAGGTGTTCGCGGCGATAGCCGCCGCCGTCTATCCGGATGCGCTCGCGGGCGGTCCGGGCGAACTTCTGCACCATGGCGGGCGTGATCGCCTGGTGCCCCACACTCTCGGCCATCGCCTGGGCGCGGTCGGCGTCGACCTGGGATTGATCGCGTATCGCCTTCAGACCGGCGATGCGTTCCTTCAAGGCCGGGTCGTCCAGATCAGCGACCCCGGTCTCGATGGCGTCATACAGCCGCTTCAGCCGTATGTCGGTCTCGGCCGCCCGCTTGTTCAGTTCGGCGATATGTTCGCGGCGACGCTCGGCCCGCTCCTGGCGGCGGTCGAGGACCGAGGCCAGCACTTCTTCAAGTCGTTCGGGCTGTAGCAAACGATCCTCGATGTGGCCCGCGACGAGGTTGTCGAGCTTCTCCATCGGGATCGAGCGGCCCTTGCAGCCGGTCTCGCCCTGCCGCGCCTTGATCGAGCATGTGTAGTAGCGATAGCGCCCGCCCTTGCCGGTGCGGAG
>JAATGE010000631.1 GCA_015654825.1 Rhodospirillales bacterium | reverse complement strand
GGAATAACGGCACCGGCTCGACGCCGAGTTGCGCGGCGATCTCCGGGTAGACCGGATGATGCGGAAAGTGCGCCAGGAAATCGCGCGGTGCGGGCTGGCCGGCGGAACTGGCGGTCGGCAGTGCCAGCAGGTCGCACGCGATGCGTGCCACATCGTGCAGCACGAATGCCTTCGGGTGGTTATCCGAATGCATGAAGCACCCGGTGCCGCACCATTCGGCGAACAAAGGTGCGAGCTCGATGCCGGCCACATTGCGGTAGCGTTCCAGCAGCAGCGCCTTCTGCTCGGCAAAACGCGCAAAATAATCGAGCCGGGCAAACACCAGGCGATTGAACAGCGGCGCGGCCTCCTGCGGCGTCAGCCCGCCGAGGAAGCTGGCGATCGCGATGCGCGAGTGCATCATGCCGGTCGGCCCGTCAAACTGGCCGCCCCCACCTTCCTCGTCCCGCGATGCCGGGTAGCAGCAATCCGGGTGAAACCCGCTGAAGATGATCGGCGGCACGGTTGCGACCGGAAGGCCGGCGGCGCGGAAACGTTCCGGGGCCGCCGGTCCCAGCCGGTAATGCGTGTCGGAGGCCACGATAACGTCGCACGCCTTCAGCGCGGCGCCGGCCTCGACGCGGGCTGCCTTCGATCGGATCAGTTTCGGAATGGCGAAATGGATGATTTCGTCATCGGGCCGCAGCAGCCCCAGCGATTCGGCAATACCGCGCGACTGGCAATTGAACAGAACGCCGATCTTCATGCGTCGGGACCGGCGTCCAGCAGTTCCTCATCGCACAGAACCTCGGCTAGCGCCGCATAGCGTGCACGCGCCTCGGCACTCGGCACCACCGCTTCGCCGCTCGGCGGCGGCGGCGGAGCGGCCGCGCCCGCGTCGGCGCTCATCATGTGGGCACTGAAAACGCGCATCACATGCGAAACGCCCGCCTCGCCGACGTTGCGCAGATCGGCTTCGAAATAGGCTCCTCGCACCTGCGGCGCGGTAATGATTTCATAGCTCGGAAAATAGGCCACGGTGTCGTGCGCGTGGGCGGTTTCCTCAGCCACCACGCGCAGCGCCGCCTTGCTGTAGGTGTTGGAGACCAGCACATGCCGCTGCTCGTAAGTCGCGACAAGCGGAACCGGCGACACAGTCAGGATCACCCGCGCCGCCGGATTGATATCGCGGAAGTCGGTCAGGAACTGCTCCATGTCCTGGCGCATTTCGGCGACCGAAAAATTATGGAAATGCGGTTCGCCGCCGGGCGGCTCGATGCCCAGCGCGCCCGGCGGTACCGGCAGCGCGGTGCCGTCCGGCGCCAGCCACGACTCCGTCAGCCCGAGCGTGAAGACAAACACCACGCATTGCTCGAACATTCCGCGCACCGCCTGCAGGTGGTCACGCCGCGCCGCGATCACGTCGTCGGCGGTGGCGAAACCCTCGGGAAACAGCTGCGGCCGCAGCGGGTCGATGAAGCGCCCGTCGGGCCGGCGCCAGACGCGCGTGGCCGGGCGGTGCAGCCCGTAAGCACCGGCCAGCAGCTGGCGCAGCTGGCGCACCGTGTAGATGTTGCCGTAGCGTGCCGAAAATACCGGCTCGGTCGGGGAGAGCGGTGGCTCCGCCTGAAGGAAATTATAACCCGAGGCTTTCAGGTGGCGCGCGATGTGCTGCGCGAAGCACGATCCGGCCGCGGCCACGGGATCGGAGGGCGAGAACACGAACGGCACCGACACGACCGGATCGAGGTCGGCGGCGGCCACCGGCGCGATACCGGTGCTCCAGAACTGGTGCGCGGGCAGGCCGCGATACGGGTGTATGGTCATTGGGCGCGGGACCTCTCGTCCATGGGCCGAAATCAGAAACGGGAATTTGCCAACAAAGCTACGGCGATCAAGTTTAAGCGGCTGGCAAGTTCAAGCGGCTGGTCGCCTGGGTACGACGCGCCGCTCGCCGCGCTTCGCCGGTCCCCCCTTCGCGGGCGGGCCGCCAGCGCGCGGCACGTTTGCCGGGTCCGCGACGCGGCGCGGCGTTTCCTCCACGGCCATCGTGCGCAGCACGCGGATCAGCGCCCGCAGCCGTGGCAGGTCTACCTCCAGGTCGCCGTCGAACGTCCCGGTGACGGTCGGGCAGGGCAATACGCCGTAGGCCAGCCCGAGTTTCTCCGCGATCATCCAGTAGTTGGGTCGGAACTCGGTATCGGGAGAAAGCTCCAGCACGCGGGTGCCGGCCCGGCAGAACATCAGATTGGCCAGCCCGGCGCCGTGCGTCGCGACGATGATCCGCGCGGCGGCGAACAGGGCGATCTGTTGCGCTTGCGGCAGGTCCTCCGGGTAGACCGGCTCAAAGCCCTGCGGCCGCAGATACGCCTCGATCGCATCGTCGTTGGCGACGAAGCGGTTGTTCCGGCGCTTCAGGTAGAGCCGCCCCTCCCGCTTCGCCGGCGGCGGATGCAGCGCAATCGCGCGGTCGCGGAACGAACGCAGCAGGGCGGCGGGCATTTCCGCGAGCGAGTAGGTGTTGAGCCAGATAGCGTCGCGCGCCAGCACCGCCTCAGCCTCGCTCTCGATGACCGAAAGGTTGCCGAAGCCGAGGGCAGCGAGCGCCTCGCGGTGATCGAATTTAATCTCGCCGGCCGCCCGAAATTCCGCGACCGACGGCGGCAGCAGCAGGCCGCTTCCCTCGGGCAGGAACGGGGTCAGCGCGTGCAGCGCGGGCAGCGCCTCGACGATCCAGTGATAGTAGCTCTGCAAATTCGGATTGTAGAAGATGCAGACCGGATGATCGACGATATCGGCGGGGCGGCCGCGCAGCAGGGAAGCGGCGGTGCCGTTGGCCAGGCGCTCGGGTGCCAGCAGAAAAGCGTGATCCTTCCAAACGCCTTGTTCGTCGGCGACGATGCCCTCCAAGCCACGCGCCAGCAGCACCGTCTTGTCCGTGGCGCGCCACAGCGTGAGCCGCGAATGCAGCCGGCCGATGCCCGCTTGGCTCGAACCGTCATGCCGGTTCAGCGTCCAGACGAGATCGGCATTGTTGACCGTCAATGGCGGATGCACGTTCTCGTCGAGCGCCGGCAGGTCGAGCCTCGCGTCCAATTCGGCGCGGAAAGCCTCGGGCGAGCCGACCTGCGCCGGCAACGCCCTCTCGGCCGGAGGATCGAGCCCGATATCGGCGGCCTGGTCGGCGGGATCGGCGACGAGAACCAGTTCCGTGCCGTCCCCGGTTGCCTCCGCCGCGATGGCAATGCGCAGCGTTTCGCCGGCTTCCGACAGCACCCTCGGGTGCGCCGCGCGCAGGTTGCAGCGGTGCTCGCCGATCAGCAGCTGCATGCCGGTCGCCAGCCGCACCGCGGCGCGCGGAATGCGGTCGCCGCTGCCTTCAACCCTCCAGCCGCCCCGCATCAGGGTGCGCAGCACGCCGAGCTCCTGACGCGTCATGGGCAGGAACGATTCCCAGCCGCCGGCATGGTCACGCACGAAGCGCACGGCCATCCGGCCTGGCTCGGCCGAAAGATATTTGCCGCCGCGGCGCATGGCGACGGTGCCGGGATGGCGGCCGGCGCTGAACGCGATGCCGCCGAGCAGCGCCATCGGACGTGTCTGCGCGTCGAGCCGGATGGCATGCGGCGTCAGCAGGTCGGTGGCATCCTGTGCCTCCGGCCGCAGCCGGCGCTGAATGACCAGCGTGCTTCCGGCGTCGATCTGCAGCACGGTGCCATGCCAGGTCAGGAAAGCCTGGGCGTCCGGCGCCGCCGCGGCAGCGGCGGCGCGGGCGGCAGCCAGCGGCGCATCGACCTCCGGCAGCCCGAGTGAGGCAAGGCCCGCGGTCACACCCGGCGCGGCATGCAGCGTGGCCCGCGGCACCCGGCGAAACGCGTCGTAGCTGCCGTCCAGGAAAGTCTCGGGCCGGTAGGCATGGCGCGCTCCATCCGGCGGCTGCTGCGGGCAAAACTCGCCTTCCGGCAGCAATCCCAGCCGACGCGCGATATCGGCGAACAGCGGGTGGCTCGGCATGCGCGCCAGCGGGTCGCCGATCGCGGCCTCCGCGGCCGCGAGCGCCGTTTCATCGGGCGTCTCGCCAACGATCGTGCAGACCAGCCGGGCCAAGTCGAGCATCACGCCCATGCGCGGCGCGTCGGGCGCGTGCATGAAGCAACCCCGCGCGACCCAGCTATCGAAAATCGGTGCCAGGTTGATGCGGTAGGCCAGGTAGCGGCGCAGCAGTTCGGCGCGCTCCCGCGCGAACGACGAAAAATAGCCGAGGCGGGCAAACACCAGCGGGTTGTACAGCGCGGCCGCTTCCGCCGGGGTGTGGCCGGTCAGGAACGCGAGCACGGCGATGCGCGAATGCAGCGTCCCGGTGGGTCCGACCAGCCTGGTGCCGTCGAGCGTGATGCCGATCACGTCCGGGTGGTAGCCGGCAAATCTCAGCGGTGGCAGCAGATGGCAATGGCGCGCCTCGCGACGCAGCGAAAACGTGGCGAGCGGGCCCGCCGACGGCGGCAAATCCTGTGTGACCACGTGATCGCAGGCCAGCAGATCGTCGCGGATTGCCGCGCGCAGGCCGTGGTCGCGCAGCGCCACGCCCGATTCGTGGCTGACGATCTCGGCATCGGGCAGCAGTGCGCCAAGTGCGGCGGCCAGTGCCGCATGCTGGTGGTCGAACAGGATGCCGATCCTCATGCCGCCTCATCCGCCAGCGCCAGGCGCGTCTGCAGCATGTCCAGCAGGCCGACCAGCTTGGGCGGCGGCACCTGCAGCGCGGTGTTGAATTGGTTGCCCGCGGTCGCGCACGGCAGCACGGCGTGCAGCAGGTCGAGCTTGCCGGACAGTTGCGCGAAACTCGGCCGGAACTGGCAGGCCGGCGACAGTTCGAGGATTGCGGTCCCCGGCCGGCAGAACAGCAGATGCGCCAGCGCGCCGCCATGAATGCCGACAATCAGGCGGGCGTGGCGGAACAGCTCGATCTGGTCGGCCAACCCCAGCGTCGCGAGCTCAACGACTTCCAGCCCCGCCTTGGTGGCGATCTTCTCGACCACGGCGCGGTTGGCGATGTCGCGCGGCGGGCGTGGGATCAGCAGCACACGCCGGTTGGCGGGGCCGGCCGGCGGCAGGCGTGCGAAGGCGCGCGCGCGCGCGGCCTGCAGTGCAGTGGCCGGGATCTGGTGAATAAAACACTGATCCGGACGGTACAGATGCTCGACGAAACAGACCTGCCCGTCGATCTGCGCCCACTTCATGTCGCCGAAGCCGAAAACCTCCAGCAGCCCCAAATGATCGAATCCGCTGCTCGCGCGCATGCCCGCCAGCGAACTCGGCAGCAGCAGCGTGGTGTCCGGCGGCAGGAACGGCTGCAGCATGGTCAGCGGCACGATGCCGTCGATCAGCCAGTGATAACAGTTCACCAGGTTGCCGCCGTAAAACACCGCGTGTGGGCCGCGCAGCACCGGCGCGCCTTGCAACGCCGCGGCCGAAAGAAAAATCTCACCGGCCTCGCGCCCGAAATGTGGCGGCAAATGCTCGGCAAGGTTGCTCAGGTAGCCAGGCTCGCTGCTGATACCCGTGTTGTCGAAGACCATGCCTTCCACGCCACGCTCCAGCAGCACGAATTTGTGCGCCTCGTGCACCACGCAGCTCTGAAACTGCTGCCGACCCAGCCGCGGCGGCGCTGGCCAGGCCCGATCCAGCACCCAGTCGCGATCGGCGAGCGAGGCCGTCAGCGGCGGAAAACAGAGCTCGTCCGACCCGGGCAGCATCAGGCAGGTGCCCGGGCTGGCGAGGAACTCCGCCTCGGTCGTGACGCGCCGCGGGGGCGGCGCGGGCGGGCTGCGGCGCAAATGGATTTCCGGTGCGGCACGCGCCGCCTGGCGCGGCCGAAGGCGGCTCGGGCCATCCGGCAGCACCAACAGAATGCCGCCGTCCGCGTGGTGCGCCGGCCGGCACGTGGCGAGGTCCAACCGCGCCGCGCCGACGCTGAGGATGAATCCCGGTTCGAGACCGATCTGCACGGCTTCGTCGGCCTCGTCGGCCTCGTGGTGCCAGCTGCCGCCGAGCAGGGCGCGCAGCATTGCGGCCACCGGCTCGGTCAGCGGCAGGAATGATTCCCACTTGGCGCCGGTGTCGGCGTCGAAATCCGGGAACGGGCCGGCCGGGTCGGCGCGCAAATACCGCCCGCTCCGCACCAGATGCACGGCACCTGGGTGCGCGGCCTCGATAATCACGGTCTCGCCGTCCAGCGAGTGCGGCAGCGCGAGGCCCTCGTCGGGGGCCGCGAACGTGAAATCGCGCGCGGCCGGGCGCACCGGCACCGGCGGCGCGTGCGTCAGACGGTTCTCGGCCTGCTCCACGCGCAGGATGGTGCCGTGCCAGGTCAGGAGCAGCATGGCGGCCGATGTAGGGGATCGCGCCGCCGCCGTCACCACTTGTCGCTCGCCAGTCTCCAGAGCGCGGTTGCCAGGGTCGCTGCCCCGAGGCATCTGACGACCGACAACTGACGACTGATGACCGAACATGAGCGCCATCACCGACATCGCCGCCCGCGAAATCCTGGATAGCCGCGGCAATCCCACCGTCGAGGTCGACGTCACGCTGGAAAGCGGTGCCGTGGGGCGCGCCGCCGTGCCCTCCGGCGCCAGCACCGGCGCGCACGAGGCCGTCGAACTGCGCGACGGCGAGAAGCGCTACGGCGGCAAAGGCGTGCGCCAGGCCGTGGCCAACGTGGAGGGCGAGATCTTCGAGGCGGTCGGCGGCATGGACGCGACCTTCCAGGTGCTGATCGACGAAACCCTGATCGACCTGGACGGTACGGCGAACAAGAGCCGGCTGGGGGCCAATGCGCTGCTCGCGGTCTCGCTCGGCGTCGCCAAGGCGGCGGCCGCGGAACTGGGGCTGTCGCTGTACCGGTATGTGGGCGGGGTGTTCGCGCGCGTGTTGCCGGTGCCGATGATGAACATCATCAATGGCGGCCAGCATGCGGACAACCCGATCGACATCCAGGAATTCATGATCGTTCCGGTCGCGGCCGGCACAGTGGCGGAAGCGGTGCGGGTCGGCGCGGAGATCTTTCACGCGCTGAAAAAAGCGCTGCACGATGCAGGCCATAACACCAATGTCGGCGACGAAGGCGGCTTCGCGCCAAACCTGAAAAGTGCCGACGAGGCGCTCGGGTTCATTGCCAAGGCATGCGAAAAGGCCGGCTACAAGCCGGGCGACGACGTGATGTTCGCGCTGGATTGCGCCAGCAGCGAATTCTTTGCCGACGGCGTCTATGACCTGGCCGGCGAGGGCCGCAAATTCGATGCCGGCGGCATGGTGGATTACCTGGAGGGACTGGTAAAACGCTACCCGATCTTTTCGATCGAGGATGGCTGCGCCGAAGATGATTGGGCCGGCTGGAAATTGCTGACCGAACGGCTCGGCGGCCGCATCCAGCTGGTCGGCGACGACAATTTCGTCACCAACCCGGAGCGCCTGCGCCGCGGCATCGAGGGCGGCATTGCAAACGCCATCCTGGTCAAGGTCAATCAGATCGGCACGCTGACGGAAACGCTGGAGACGGTGGAAATCGCGCAGCGCGCAGGCTATCGCGCGGTGATGAGCCATCGCAGCGGCGAGACCGAGGACGCAACGATTGCCGACCTGGCGGTGGCGACGAATTGCGGCCAGATCAAGACAGGGTCCCTGTCGCGCAGCGATCGGATGGCGAAATATAATCAGCTGATCCGGATCGAGGCGGAACTTGGGCGCACCGGGTTGTACGCGGGGCGGACGATTTTAAGGTAAGGTAAGGTAAGGGAAGGTAAGGCCAGGGCTCTGCCCTGGACCCGCTGAGGCCTGAGGCCCCAGACCCCCGATAGCGCTGCGCGGCT
>JAATGE010000666.1 GCA_015654825.1 Rhodospirillales bacterium | reverse complement strand
ATTGCCCATCGCCCACCGCACCACGGGCTTGCAACAGCGTCTCGCAGGAGAGACGCGCTCCGGATCAGGTCAAACATCCCAGCCGCGCCGCAAGCCATCCGCAATCCAACCGCCCATTGGCAAAACCTCACAGCCTCAGAGCCCTGGCCTTCCTACTCCGCGGCGGCGCACGCTATGAAGCCTGCATGAACCGCGCCGCTCTTGCCTTTGGCCTTTGCCTTGCCGCCCATGCCGCACCGGCCAGTGCGGCAGATGACGCGATGGCGGCATTGTGCCGCAGCAATCCTGCGTTTTCCGTGACGGTGATGCGGTCCGTGCTCGATGCACAATTGTCGAAGGATCATGACCCGGCGTTGGACGCCGACCCGCCGGACCAGATGGCGGCGGAGGCCGTGGAGCAGGGCGTGGCCGATTGCGCGAAGGAGCTGAAGCGCGATCCGTCCATCTACCAGGCAATGGCAGGCCTTGGCGGCAGCGAGCTGTCGATCGCGTGGGATGCGTACAATACCGCGTGCGACACCCATGCGGCGAGCAAGGCGGCGTGCATCAAGGCGGAGGTGGGATCGGTGCGGGCGCTGAAGCGCATGGCCGCGACGGACCGGCCGGCGGGGGCGAAAGCGCTGGTGCAGACCTGCGAACTGGTGCTGCAGACCGATCCCGCGATGGCCGAGTGGCGCGTTTGCGTGGACGAGGCGCTGGCGGCGCATGCGACGCCCGAGGCGGCGGCGCGGTGCAAGACCTCGGTGACCTGGCACGTGGCAAAAACCGGCGCGGAGGCGGCGCAGACGATACGGCAGTGTTTGCGGCAAGGCGGTTAGGGCCGGTTTGTGGCGTGCGGGCAAATAGGCAACAGGCGACCAAAAATAGATACTCAGGGACGCGAATATAAAATTTGAGTATAGACAGGGGGTGCGTCGTTTTGCTTAGATAGGCTCCGCTGGCGCGGCGTGCCCAAGGCCGCGCGCGAACGGGGCGAGACAGACCAATGAAACAGAAGCTTCTGGCCGCAACACTCCTGACCGGCGCCATACTGGCCGCGGCGCCCGCCTTGGCGCAGACGGCGGCAGACCTCGGCAAGTCGTTGACGCCGACCGGCGCGATCCGCGCCGGCAACGCCGAAGGCACCATTCCGGCGTGGACCGGTGGCATCACCACCCCGGCGCCCGGCTGGCACCTCGGGCAGAACCGCCCGGATCCGTACGCGAGCGAGCGCCCGCTGTTCTCGATTACCGCGCAGAACGTGGGCAAGTATCAGGGCAAGCTGACGGCCGGCACGGTCGGGATGCTGCGCACGCTGCCGAGCTTCCACGTGGACGTCTATCCGACGCACCGCAGCTTCGCCGCGCCGCAATACATTTACGACAACGCCATCGCGAATGCGTCGCGCGCGCATCTGGCCAACGACGGCCAGGATGTCGTCGGCGCGCAGGTGGCGATCCCGTTCCCCATTCCGCATAACGGCAACGAAGCCGTGTGGAACCACATCCTGCGCTGGCGCGGCACGGAAATTCAGCGCCAGGTGCAGACCGCGATCACGACGCCGACCGGCGACTACACGCTGCAGCGGACGCTGGAGAAGATCTACCTGCCGTACGACATTCCCGGGCTGAACAACCCGAAGAAGTGGGACAGCATGTACTGGGGCGAAATCCAGGAGCCGCCGCGGATCGCCGGCCTGATTACGATGGCGATCAGCTACCAGAACCCGTTCGAACAGCCGCGCACCGCCTGGCAGTACTATCCCGGCGAGCGCCGTGTACGCCGCGCTCCGGAAATCAGCTACGATACGCCGTACAACAACGTGGATGGCCTGGCCACGGTGGACGATTACGACCTGTTCAACGGCGCGGTCGATCGGTACGACTGGAAACTGGTCGGGCGGCGCGAGTTCTACGTTCCGTACAACTGCAACAAGTTCCAGGACCCGAAGCTGCACTACAGCGACATCGTGAAGAAGGATTCGGTAAATCCGGACGTGGTGCGCTGGGAACTGCACCGCGTGTGGGTGGTGGACGCGACGCTGAAACCCGACTTCATGCACATCTACTCGCGCCGCACGATCTATATGGACGAGGATAGCTGGCAGATGCTGATTTCGGACCGTTACGACGGCCGCAACCAGCTGTGGCGCACCGGATGGGCGATGAGCGTGCAGGTGCCCGATGTGCCCGCGTATATCGCGGACGGCTACGTGCTGACGGACCTCTATCAGCATCGCTACCTGGTGCAGGGTATGCATAACCAGGAACGGCCGCCGACCTATATCAACACCCGGATTTCGCCGCGGGATTATACGGCTGAGGCGCTGCGGCGGTCGGGACGTAGGTAAGGGAGAAGGCCAGGGCTCTGCCCTGGACCCGCTGGGGCCAGTAGGCCCCAGACCCCATTTGGCGCTGCGCGGCTTTACGTCGTTCCCCCCAATGAGTGGGGGTCTGGGGCCTCAGGCCCCAGCGAGTCCAGGGCAGAGCCCTGGCCTTAAAACTTATACGTCAGCTCCGCCCCCCAGAACCGCGGCGCCTGCGGCCGCACGTACGGCGTGCCCAGCGTCGTCGCCGTGATGTAATTTATATCCGTCACATACCGATTATCGAACAGGTTCTGCGCGTATAGCGCTACTTCGTAATGGTCGCGCACGTCCGACCAGGTCAGCCGCGCGTCGGTCAGGTTGCGGGATTTGAAGTAGCCCGGCAGCAGGTTGAAATTCACCAGGTTGGCGATCGTCGATTCCTGGAACGCGGTGTCGTCGTTGCGGCGCTCCGCGCTGGTAAAGCTGTTGGTGACGTGAAAGCGCAGATTGCCGGTCTGGCCCAGAGAATAGACGTAGTCGGCGCCGGCCACGACGCGCAGTTCCGGCTCGCCGGTCGGCTGGCCGGCGAGATTCAGGTCGTCCTGGATGCGCTTCTT
This sequence comes from Rhodospirillales bacterium, assembly GCA_015654825.1. Taxonomy (GTDB): domain Bacteria; phylum Pseudomonadota; class Alphaproteobacteria; order Acetobacterales; family Acetobacteraceae; genus CAJCIS01. The sequence goes on along the minus strand of JAATGE010000666.1, from coordinate 3,586 downwards.
CCAGGTGCTGTCGACGTAGCCGCCATCGAGGCTGAGGGTCAGGCCGCGCAGCGGCAGCCAGATCACCTCGAGGTCGGCGCCCTTGCCCTCGAGATCGCCTGACTGGGTCAGGTATTGCGGCACGATCGAGTTTTGCACCGGGGCCAGGGCGATCGACTGAAAATTGTCATAGATGTAGTAGTAGCCAGCGAGATTGAAGCGCAGCGTGTGGTTCAGCCAGTCGCTTTTGACGCCGACCTCGTAACTCTGGATTTTTTCGGGCAGGAAGCGTGAGTCGATTTCCACGCTGTTGTAGCCGCCGGCCTTGTAACCGTAGGTGGCCGAAACATAGGTCATCACGTCGTCGGTCCAGTGGTAATCGAGGACGAAGCGCGGGCTGACGTTGGTCCAGTTGTCTGAGCGACTGACGAGCGTGCCTTGCGGCAACTGGTTCGGCGGCGTGCCCGGATAGGTGAATATGATGTTGCCGATGACGCTGCGGATCTGCCGCGACTGGTCCGGGTCGGCGCCGATTACCTGCACATCGGGTGCCTGCCAGGAGAATTTCTTGTTGTCGTCGGTGAAGCGGGCGCCGACGGTGAAGTTCAGTGCTGGTGTGATCGCATAGGTCACGTCGCCGAATACCGAGGTGGCGTTGTACTGGCCGAGGTTGCTCATGGTTTCCTGCCAGGGATCGCCGAGCAGGCCGCACAGGCTGACAAAGTTGCAGATCGGTTCGGCGAACACCGGTGGGAAGCCTTGCGTGCCGATCAGCGTATCGATGCTGTTGGTCAGCGCGGTGGCGATGCTCTGCTGCTTGGCGCGCTCCTGGTAATAGCTGACGCCGGCGACCCAGGTGAGGTCCCGCCACACGCCGTTGGCGCGCAGTTCCTGATACAGCGAATGGTTGTTCTCCACGTTTTCAGTATCGAAATAGTGGCTGGCCAGCGCCGAGCCCGTTTCGCTTTCGCGGTTTTGCGTGCTGAAGAACTTGTAGCCGCTGAGCGAGGTCAGCGTGAAATTATCGAAATCGTGGCGCGCGGTCAGGGTCAGGTCGTCCAGCCGCCGGGATTCCTGGCCGTTGATGACGCGATCGAAGATCGCGGCGTACGGGTTGCCGCCGTTGCCGGCGAACGGGCCGATGCCGAGTGCCGTCGGTGGCGTCACGTTGGTGTTGTCGTGATCCCAGGCGAAAATCACGTCAGTGTCGGGGGTCGGCTGCCAGCGGGCGGACACCCGTACCGACTCGTTATGCTCGTTGCTGAGATCGTCGCCGTTGTAGTCGTTCTTCAGGTAGCCGTCACGGCGGTTGATGATGCCGTCCACGCGCACGAAGAAAGTGTCCGACACCGGCAGGTTCAGCATGACCGTGGCTTCCTGCTTGTTGAAGTTGCCGACCTTGTAGTCGACCATCGCCTCGTATTTGTCGGTGGGCTTGTTGGTAACGATGGAAATGGCGCCGGCCGCAGTGTTGCGGCCGAACAGCGTGCCTTGCGGGCCTTTCAGCACCTCGACGCGCGCGACGTCGTCGAAGAACACCAGCGCCTCGCCGGAGCGCGCCGAATAGTAGCCGTCGACATAGAGGCCGACCGCGGGATCCGTGCCGACACCGAAATCGTCGGGCTTGACGCCGCGCAACGAGAAGGTGGGCTGCGTGGTGCTGGTGTCGTCCACCGTGAGGCCCGGCGTGTATTTCTGCAAATCGCCGAGCGTCTGCGATCCGGTCTGCTTGATGAACGCGGCGCTGAACGCGTTGATCGAAATCGGCACTTTCTGGATCTTCTGCGACCGCAGCTGGGCGGTCACGACGACTTCCTCGATCGCCTGTTTGGGGGCGGCGCCGGGAGTGGCGGGCGCGCCCTGCGGCGGCGCGGGCGCCTGGCCCCAGCACGCGGTGGTGGCCAGCAGGAAACCCGCCAGGCCGGCCGTTCCGGAAAATCGTGTCACCGTTCGTCTCCCCCCGGAAACCCTGGCGCCCGGCCCGTGCCGTGCGCCGTGTTAGCTGCCGCAATCGCCCGGCAGCGAGGCAATCCATTGGCGTATCAGATCGACACCTTCCTGATGCACGACGGAGCGGCCGACTTCCGGCATGCGAATGCCGGGGCGGGTCGCGGCGACGCGGAAGGGCAGGATCGAATCGTCCGGCCTGTGAGGCACGATATCGAAAATATGGTCGCCCGTCCCGGGGCCCGCGGCGACCGGCGGCTTGCAGGTGCCGAGCCGCCGCGGGTCGGTGACGCCGGCGTCGAGATAGAGACCCGTGGTGCGCGCGAGGCCGGCTGCATTATGGCAATGGCCGCAATTGATATCGAGATAGGCGCGCGCCCGTGCCGCAAGCGGGGCGGTGGTGTCGCGAAAATCCGCATTGCGCGGTGCGGCATCGGGCGCCGGCGCGCCGGCCAGCAGACCGATACGCTGCCAGTGCGCCAGCTGGTTTTCCGCGCCGTCCGTATAGGGAAACGATTTATTCAGGTGGCGCGCCTTGGGGCCGATCGGGGCGATCTGGCGGCTGGCGTGATCGGGCGTGTGGCAACTGGCGCACTGGTTGACGTTCGGCACGGCGTAGGCGATGTCCTCGCTGCCGCCGCCGGCAAGCTGAAGCGTCAGCGGCAGCAGCGTGCCGGTGCGCATCAGTGTCGCTTCGGTTTGCGTATCGTTCCATACATAGGGCAGGGCAACCCAGCCGCTCGCGCGGCGCGCCAGGATGCGGGTTTCGATCAGCTTTACGCGCGACAGGTCGAGCCCGTCGGCGCCGCTCTGCACGACATCGCCAGTGGCGGCGAGCACGCGGGCGCCCGTGCGGTCCGCGCCCGCGGGCAGCGGATAATAAAACGTCTTGCTGATGATGGTGCCGACCGGGAAGTCGAAGGTTTTTTCCGCATCGTAGGCGGCAGCGGCGCCTTTCGGCACGTAAATGGCGCGCAGCTTGCCGGCGTAGTCGCTGAACAGCGGCGTCGCCAGGTCGTAGGGCACGACGTTTTCGCCGAGCACGAGGCGATCGCGCGTGGCGGCGACCATGCCCCAGTCACTGAGTTTCGCCGGATAGCCCTCGGCCGAGAAATGCGGCACCGGCGGACGCGACGGCTGCCCGCCGCCAAGCCCGACCCACAATGCCAGGGCAGCGGCGGTAACGCCCGCCAGACCAGGCAGCAGACGCTTCACGATTTGTGCGTGGCCTCCGCCAGCTTGCCGGTCAGTCGCACGGGCGGCAGTTTCGGCAGCGTGCACGCGTAGGATGTCTTGTCCGTGCGGGGGCTCTTGAAGCCGTTCGGTCCGTCGGCGTTCAGCACGCCGGCGTCGCCGTTATCGATGCAGATCGCCCGCGCCGGATCGATTTTTCCGTTGACCAGCTTCGCCTGATCGAAATAGCCGTCCCACAGGATGTCGGAAAGATGGCCGTTCAGGCCGAACATCGCGACGCGCAGCGCCTGCAGCTTTACGCCGTCCGGCGCGTTGCCGCCGCCGGAAAAACGGTTGCCGTACACGTAGATCGCCGAGGGGTACGGATCGTAGGCGGCGGCGACGCCGGTCTTGTTCATGTAGCCGGTCGAGAAATAGCTGGAAATGATCAGATTGGCGGTCTGATTGTCGGCGATGCGGTAGGCCT
>JAATGE010000087.1 GCA_015654825.1 Rhodospirillales bacterium | reverse complement strand
TCCTAATGAATGGGGGTCTGGGGCCGTCGTGCGCAGCACGCTCTCGCGTGAGGGCCCCAGCGGGTCCAGGGCAGAGCCCTGGCCTTCCTGCCCTTATCCGCGCCCTGGACACGGCCGCAGGAGTCAAGATTTCCGGCAGTTGGTATGATACCCCAGACCCCCGCTCATTGGGGGGAACGGCGAAACCCGAAAATCCCTGACATTTACAGGCTTCGCCCAGAAGCGAAGGAGAAGCCGCGCAGCGCTAATGGGGTCTGGGGCCTACTGGCCCCAGCGGGTCCAGGGCAGAGCCCTGGCCTTTCTTGGAAAGTCAATCACTACGCGGGCTGGCATTAATTGCCCTTCGCGGCACGCAGCGCGCGGGCGGCGCGGAACATGGCGCGGAATATCCGGTAAAGCACCGGTACCATCAGCAGGCGACGGAGCGCGCGCTCGAAGCGCTGCGCCACGAAGCGAGCTGTCTGCGCCGCTTCATTGTCGATCACGGCGGGTTCGCTGCCGGTGCAGGAGAGCTCCGAAACCAGCTGCATGGCGCGAACGCGGCGCACGATGCGCTGGTAATCGGCACGCCCGATCGCCTGCTCCAACGCCGCCTTGATCTCCCGTGCCGATCGTGCGGCGCCGTTATCCGTCGGCGATAAACTCGTATCGATCCAGCCGGGCGGCGTCGCCAGCAGAGCGACGAGTTCGCTGGTCGTTTCGTAGAAATGGATGTTCGGCGTGTGGCCCAGCGCGGCCCACAGTTCCTCGAAAACCGGCAGCCGGCGCAGCATCACGGGCCTGTGCGCCGCCAGCGCGTGCAGGCACGGAAAGCCAAAGCCCTCGGCGTGGCTGGGAAATACGACCACGTCCGCGGCCGCGTAGAGCGCGCCGATATCGGCATCGGAAAGATCGCCGGCCGGCAGGCCGGTCAGGTTGTCGGCATCGATCAGCGGCGGGATCGCCAGCGGATCCGGCGTGCGGCCGACCGGCTTCGTGGCACCGAGGGCGACAATTCGCCGGTCGGGAAATGCCTGCGCCAATGCGTTGGTGGTCTGGCTGAGGTATTTGTGGTGGAAATGATTGCCCAGCACCAGGATCCGCGCGCCGTTCCCGGTTGGCGGTGGCGCGCCCTCCGCCATGCCGGGCAGCCGGTAATCCGCCAGATCCAGCGAATGATGCGATACCACGCTGATCGCCTGATCCGGGATCGCGAACCGGTTCCGCAACTGGTGCGCGGTTTGCGTGCTCTGGGTGGCGATCATATCCGCGTGCTCGAGCGCGAATTGCCAGATGTTGTAGAGCAGCGGCGAGGCGAGCTGCGGGCAGTCGATGGAGATCGTATCGAGCATGTAGATGCCGATGACCGGCGCGCACAGCACCAGCCGCTGCATCACATTCCAGTCATAGGGCTGGCCGACCCGGAAAACGGCGGCGAAACGACATCCGGCGTGTGGATCCGTCCGCGGAATTCCAAGGTCCGCGTAGGCGTGAAATTCATAGACCTTGCGCTCGCATACCACGTAGAGGTTGGCTTGTTCGCCCCAGATCTCGCGGGCGACCGCCAGCAGCTGCCGGCCGGCCTGGTAGGTGCCGTTATGGGCCGCGCGGAAGCTGGAAAAATCGAACGCGATATCGATCCGGCCGGCTTCGTCGGGCAGCAACGCGGCGAGTAGCCGTTCCGCCACCGTTTCCGGCGCATCGTAATGCGCCGCGGTATAGGGGCCGTATTCCGGATAGCGCGCGTCGAGAATAGCGCGGTTCGCCGGTTCCCATACGTCGCGCGCCACAGCGGCGCCGGAAAAACTCTCCTCGCCCGCATGCCAGACAAAGGCGTGGTTCGCCAGCACGGCGCGGAAACCGCAGCGCCCCGCGCGCATCACCAGGTCATTTTCCTCGTTGTAGCCCTGGCCATAGATTTCGTCGAAGCCGCCGAACTCCGCCAGGACAATCCAGCGTATCAGCATGCAAAAACCGACCGCCGTCGGCACGTGGCTGACCGGGGGCAGCATGCGTGCCAGCGCCTGGTAGGCGGCACGCGCGGCGGCGCGGTCCGCGGGCGGTTCGTTGCGCAACGGCAGCGTCGCGATCGTCGCGTTGTTGGAGCGTGGATTGACGAAGCCGATCATGTGATCGCCTGCCGCCACCCGCACCATTTCGGTCAGCGCCCCGGGCTCCACTTCGGTATCCGAATTCAGCATCAGCAGGTCGGCGCGCCGCGCCACTGCCTCCGCCACCGCCCGGTTCATCGTGCGCACGAAACCGAGATTGCGCGGATTGGTCTCGATCCTGCACGGGAATGCCGTGCTCGCGGCGGACAACATGGCAAGCAGTGCCTCGCCGAGCGGCGCGTAGTCGGGGGAATCGTCGTAGAACACGATCTCGGCGCCGATCGCGGCCAGGTCGGCGGCGCAGCCGATCAGCGAGCCGGCCAGCGTCGCCACCAGATGTTCGTTGCGGTAGAACGGCACCGCGATCAGCACGCGGCAGGCAGCCGGCACCGCGGCCGACGAAGCCGCCGCTTGGCTGGGACCCAGGCTACAATCCATCCGGTGCTCCGCCCGGCCGAGGCCAGGCTGTTTTCTGTATGCGCGGCGGTGGGCCGGCGACGCCGCGCGAAAAATGACCCTGCCCGTTCGCGGCTTCGGCAGGCGGCCAGGGCAGCCCGGGCGCATAAACCACCGGCCGGGGGCCGGCGCAATATTGGCGAAGAATGCGGCCCGAGGCGGCGCGCGGCTGTAGGCGAAGCCTTTGTACCACCGTCTTAAATTTTGGCACCAGACGCCGCCGTGGCGACATTACTCATTGCACGGCTTCGACACCAAAGTTTAACGTCCCGCGCGTTCACCCGAAGCCGGGCGGACGGGAGCGGCATGCCGACGCCGCATGTGGACGCGGTTTTCGCGCGGGCTACGTGGCGGCCGCCTCCCGCGCGCTGTCGCTTCGGGCATATTTTGGGGGTGCGCGACGGCGGCGACCTGCAGGCCAGGCCAAGCTCCGGCGCGACTAGATAACGACGGGGCACAATGGCCTATACACGCGGACGGTGCACAAATTTCGACTACTGCTCGCTGGCGGATTCGCGCCGCGACATCGAAGTGCTGGTGGGCGAGGATTTCGTTTGCCCGGAGTGCGGCAAGCCGTTGCGTGCCCCGCCGGTGCAGACGGCGCGCGGCGGATTGCTGCGGCCCGCGCTGATCGGCGGCGGCGTGCTGGTGCTGGTCGGCGGGGCGATCTTTCTCGGCATGCGCATGG
>JAATGE010000608.1 GCA_015654825.1 Rhodospirillales bacterium | reverse complement strand
TCGTACAGCCGACGGCAAGCGCCGGGGCCACCTTGCAGGCGATCTGGTTCATCGGCCAGTTCCACGGCGTGATGAAGCCGCAAACCCCGATCGGCTCTTTGACGACCCGGGTGGTGCCGCGGCTGTGCTCGAACTCGTAATTGGCGAGCACGCCCTGCGCGACCTTGAAATGCAGCAGGCCGAGATAGGCCTGAGAGCCGTTGGCGAGCCAGCTCGGCGCGCCCATCTCCTCGGTGATGGCGGCGCCCATTTCGGCCATGCGCTTTTCGTAAACGGCAATGATGCGGCCGGGCAGCGCCAGGCGTTCCTCGCGCGTGGTGCGCGAGTAGGCGGGGAAGGCGGCCTTGGCGGCGGCAACAGCCCGATCGACGTCCGTGGCGCTGCCCATGCTGATGCGCCCGGCAACTTTTTCGGTCGCGGGATTGATCACGTCGAGCGTCCTCGGAGCGGCCGGCGGAACCCAGGCACCGTTGATATAGAAATTCAGGTCGTCGCGCATGGTGGTCTCCCCGGATCGTTGAGTGCGGTGCCCGGAGCGGCCGGCTCGGCCGCCCAGGAGTGATCGGCGTTAATGTGGCGCGTTATATGCGGCGTTATATGCCGTGGGATGCCGCCTTTGCAAAGCCGATGGCGGCTTGCTATAGGCGCGCCTCCGCCGGCCGCGACGCCGGCGGCCAGGCGTGGGCGCATAGCTCAGTTGGTAGAGCAGCTGACTCTTAATCAGCGGGCCGTAGGTTCGAATCCTACTGCGCCCACCATGCCAAAGTGCCGAAATACCTCGATAAATTCCGATGCCCTCGTTCGGGGCAAATCGCGGCCGAACCTGACCTCCGGTCGCCGCGCAGTCGTGCTCCCGGCAATCTAGAGCATGATAGGTTGAGGTTGACAGGCTTCGCCGACCAGGGGCTCCGCCCTCTGGGCCCCCGTCGGCGTGCCGCCGCTGTCGTTAGCGACGCGCGGCTTGTGTCTTCTGCATGGTAGAAGCGGGCCACCGGTGCCGCCAATCGGCTCGGTGTCTATGCCGGCTTCGGAATAAATAAAATTGGGGTCTGGGCCTATAGGCCCCGTCGTGCGAAGCACGCCTCCGGCGTGACGGGTCCAGGGTGGAGCCCTGGCCTTTCTTCGCGTCAACCTCAACCTATCACGCTCTAACCCCGCTCACCACCAAGCCATTGTTCCCCATACGCCCCCTCCGTAGCGTGCCGCGCCATGGACGCCCCGCCCTTCGTGCTGAATACCCGCCTTGCGGAGTTGCACGGAACGTGGCTGCAACTCAGCTGCTGTAAGGGCACCACCTACCTGCCCGTGCGACTGCTTGCCGGCGCCGCGCCGCCGCACGCAAGGCTCCGCGACGTGCTGCCGCGGCTGCGCTGCAAGGATTGCCATGATCGCCCGCGGCCACGGTGGCACTGATTGAGAGCCCGGGCGCGGCGGCCCCTGGCGGGCCGCCAGTGGGCTGGACGATCGTGCTCGACTGAAGCGCGGCACTTCGTACAGCAACCATGAGCCGCCTGGTCGCCCGCAACCTACATAAGCGGCTTCTGCGCGGCAGCCTGCAGTTCCTGGGCGAACTGCAGCAAGTTATTTTGGGCCCTGATCACGGCATCGTCGAGATTTGCGAAGCCTTGAATTTTGAACAAAAAAGGAATGTCCGGTATATCGGAACCGCTCACGACCAGATGCACAGTGGCGAGAGGGGCGTTCTTGACGAGGTCCGCCCCATGGGGATCGAACTCGACGTTAATTAAAGCAACGCTCACTGGCATTTGCACGTCTCCCGGTGGCGAAATCGCCAAGCGATAAATCCCGCTCGCCCGACCTTGGTTGCGGAGCCTTGGTCGCCAGGCGGCCGATGCCGGCGAAAACGCGGAGACCCTGCGCCCCCCGGCGTCCGACGCGCCAGTCGCCGACCCGTCGTTAAAATCGCGCACCTCCGCTGCTCGCGTTGGTTCCAAAGAACCTTGTGTCCTCGCTCGCCGGGGCCGTTTGCCGGGCCACGGCGGCGTTCCGTTCAACCCCTAGGGCAGGATCACCATAAGGGCAGCGAGCGTCCACAGCAGAAGCGTTGACGCCACAACGGAACCCCATGAAAGCCGCCCGGATTCAAAGCCTGGCAGGGGCAAGGCGGCGGCCGAGCCTGGGCCGGCGCCGACCAGCGGTTCCCGCAGCCGGCGAACCAGCCGATGGTTGCAGGTTTCCTTTCGGCTGCCCCGCCGTCGATCGGCTCCGTGTTTCGAGCCACGCGGGCCTTCGGATTTCGGTGCCGTCGCGAATCGCGCCATTTGCCGTGTTCCTTCTACCGGTTTGGGCCCGTACCGTGCGTGCGGGGCCGCGTCGAGCAACGAGGTAGAAACGATCCCGCTCCGGTTCGGTGCTACACCAAACGGTGCCGCGAACTTGCCGTCGGAATCTGCTTAGCTCTGATCTGGGGCGCGTTGGCTCAAGGGTCACCTGAGGACGTCGACGCCGCCTTGCAACCCCTGAACGCTTTTCATTTTCGCCGAAATCGCCATCGATATCCCGGCTGACAGGCAAGCCATGCGTAGAATCCACAAATGGACCGAAAGCGGCCAGCCAGTTATCCCGCGAGTATGGAACGTTGTCAGATCGTCCCTTTGCGGCGCAGGCCGGACGTGAATACGTCCCGCCAAAGCATCGAACGCCATGCCGGCGGGATGTGCGTCGAAGGATGACAGGAGTATGCAAAATGCATCTGGCGGAAGTGCGGCGGCTACCGCCGAAGTCACACGGGAACGGAGCTCTCGAAGATGCGCTCTGGGCAATTTTCGACGAAGCGTGCCTCTTAGGCGACGATGCCGTGGCAAATCGCATTCTGGCGACGGTAACCGGGCTCAAGACCAGGCGCGCAGCGGCACAACCCCGCCGCTTCGTGCCCCCGCCATCGATTGCGGACCCGGGCGCCAATTAACAAAAGTTTTTGCTTCTTTTTTCAAAAAGAAGAGTCTTGTTCTTTTTTGAAAAAAAGAACCAAAAAACTTTTGTTGGTTTCGCTCCGTGCCTGACGATTTGACCTGGATCATGGCCCGGCGCAGCGCCCGCGGCAAACGATCGCTAACGCGCGCGGATTTCCAACCGGAGCAGGTAAGCACATCATGTGGCAAGACGACACAGTCTCCGGCCCGCGTCGAAGCGGCCGTGCGGCGAGCGCCATTCTGCTGTTGGCAGGCACGCTGTTTCAAACCTCGAATTGCGTCGCGCGGGATAGCGGCGACGCCGACGCGGGCCATCAGCTGGCCCGCCGGTGGTGCGCTGGCTGTCATATCGTCGACGCCGAACAGCGGCATGGCAGTGCCACGGGCGTTCCACCGTTCAAGGCCGTCGCGGCCATGCCGTCGACGACATCCCTCTCGCTCCATGCATTTCTGCAAACGCCGCATGACCGGATGCCGGACTTCAAGCTGTCGCGCGGCGAGCTCGATGACCTTTCAGCCTACATTCTGAGCTTGAAGGAAAAATAGCCGAAACGCGTTTTTGGTGCGCCACTGCGCGCCCAATTTCATCGGTTGTTTCGTGGCAAGGCCGGTAGCCTGGCTGTTCCACCCAACGCACACGCCCACCGCGTGAACCCGCCGGAACCTCGTCGTGCGCAGCGCGTTGTGCGCTCACGAGTGTCGCCGTCGCTGCCCGTTGCGATGGGTCACGCCGGTCGAGTTGGGAGGGGCCATGCTGCGAGGCAGTGACACGCTGATCCCGTATTGTGGCCTGCCCCCGCTACCATCGACGCTGTGGTCGCGGTGGAATTTCGATCCGCTATTGCTGGGTGTGCTGGGTGCGCTTGCCTGCGCCTACGCCGTCGGCGCGGCACGTCGAAGCCGCGCGCACCGCGGACTTACGCGCGCGGAACAGGTATCTTTCTATGGTGGCTGGGCGGTGACGGCGATGGCGCTGATCTCGCCTTTGTGTGCGTTGTCCGTATCCCTATTTTCGGCGCGTGTCAGCCAGCACATGGTGCTTGCCCTGGTCGGCGCGCCGCTGGTGGCGGCGGGGCGGCCCTGGAACGCATTCGGAGCGCTCTGCAAACCGGGCGAGGCAGCGGCCGCCGCCCCTGCGGCAACGCCCGCCTCGTCGGCGTGTTTCGCGGCGTGCGGACTGTTCGCGGCGCTGCTGTGGTGCTGGCACGCGCCGGCACCCTATGCAGCGACCTTCGCCAGCAACGCCGCGTACTGGTCCATGCATGTCAGCGTGTACGGCGCGGCACTCTGGCTTTGGCACGCGCTGCTCGATCCGCGGCCGGCGCGGATCGTCCCCGCCATTGCCGCCGGCCTGCTGACCTCCATGCAAATGGGCCTCCTCGGCGCCCTGCTAACGCTCGCCCCGCGTGCGCTCTACACGCCGCACGCGCTGACGACAGAAAG
>JAATGE010000668.1 GCA_015654825.1 Rhodospirillales bacterium | reverse complement strand
GCCGAGGGCCAGATCCTCCTTCAGCAACTTGACGTAGTAGGCGGTCTGTTCGCGCGCCGTGTAGGCGTTGATGTGGCCGCCGACATTCTCGACCGCCTCGGCGATTTCGGCGGCGGTGCGGCGTTCGGTGCCCTTGAACGCCATGTGCTCCAGGAAATGGCTCACACCATTCTGCGCAGCGGTCTCGTTGCGGGTGCCGCTGGCGACATAGGCGCCGAACGAGACGGTCTCGACCCGGTCCATGGCCTCCGTCACGATGGTCAGCCCGTTGTTCAGCCTGGTGACGCGGACGGCGTCGGTCATGCGGTGTTCCTTGTGGCAAAAGCGCGCAGCCGGGCCTCGATGGTGGGGAGGTCCGCCGGCACGACGGAAAAATGTTCAGGCCGATCATATAGGTCGGCGAGAGGCGGTGGCAGGGGGGGGCGAAAGCCGACCGCCTGTTCGATCGCGTCGGGGAATTTGGCCGGATGGGCGGTGGCGGCGACGATGGTCGGCACGTGCGGGGGGCGGCTGGCGCGGGCGGCGGCGATCGCCGTCGCGGTGTGCGGGTCCGCGAGGTAGCCGGCGCCCTCATAGGTGCCGCGGATTTCCGCGAGCGTGCCCGGATCGTCCAGCGTAAAGCCCTGGAAAAGCTCGCGCGCATGGTGCCAGACCGGATCCGGCACGGCCATGTGGCCGGTGGCGCGGAAATCGGCCATGACGGCGGCGGTCTGCGGCGCGTCACGGCCCAGCAGCTCGAACAGCAGGCGCTCGAAGTTGCTCGAAACCGCGATGTCCATGCTTGGCGAAAGGCTGGCCTCGACCGGGCGCATGGACATGTCGTTGGCGGCGAGGAAGCGCGCCAGGATGTCGTTGCGGTTGCTGGCGACGGTGAGCCGCGCCACCGGCAAGCCCATGCGCCGCGCCGCCCAGGCGGCCAGCACGTTGCCGAAATTGCCGGTCGGGACGGCAAAGGCCACCTCGCGCTCCGGCGCGCCGAGGGCCAGCGCGGCCGCGATGTAGTAGGCGGTCTGCGCGGCGATGCGGGCCCAGTTGATCGAGTTCACCGCGGCCAGCCGCACCTGCCGGCGAAACGGCGCATCGGCGAACGCCGCCTTCACCAGGTCCTGGCAGTCGTCGAAATTGCCCTCCACGGCCAGGTTCAGCACGTTCGGGGAGGTGACACTGGTCATCTGCCGGCGCTGCACCTCGCTGGTGCGGCCGAGCGGATGGAGGATCGCGATGTCGACCCGCGCGCGATCGCGGCAGGCCTCGATCGCGGCACTGCCGGTGTCGCCGGAAGTGGCGCCCAGCACCGTGATGCGCTCGTCGCGCTGGGCCAGCCCGTGGTCGAACAGGCGCCCTACCAGCTGCAGGGCGAGGTCCTTGAAGGCGAGCGTGGGGCCGTGGAACAGCTCCAGGACCCAGAAATCCCTGTCCAGCTGAACCAGGGGGGTGACCGCGGGGTGCGCGAAGCCGGCATAGGCTTCGCGGCACATGGCGCGGAGCGCGTCGAACGGCACGCAATTGCCGATGAACGGGGCCATCACGCGGGCGGCGATTTCGGCGTACGGCAGGCACCGCATGGAACGCAGGTCGGCGGCGGAGAAATGCGGCCAGGCGGCGGGCACGAAAAGGCCGCCATCCTCGGCCAGGCCGGCCAGCAGGACACCGGAAAAGTTGCGCTCGGGCGCCTGGCCGCGGGTGGAGAGGTAACGCATTGCCGGGGAGTGTAGGGAAGGGAAGGACCGGAAGGCCAGGGGCTGAAAACCGCCGGCGTCGGCGAACAAGGAACAATTAACAAAAGTTTTTGCTTCTTTTTTCAAAAAGAAGTACTTTTTCTTGTTCTTTTTTGAAAAAAAGAACCAAAAAACTTTTGTTACTTTGGCTCTCGTTTCGCGGCGAAGCGCCCGGCTCGAATGTCATGCCAGGCCCCATTTTCTGGTTTTTGGGCACATCGTTTATCCGGGGACTTGCCGGCGGGGTGGGGTGGGGGCAGAGACGCACGCATGGCCTCCGCCCTCCTCGCCGAAATCCGCCGCGGCGGGCATGTCGAATCCGTCCATGCCGGGTCGGTTGTGGTCTGCGACGGCGAGGGTCGGGTGGTGTTCTCCGCCGGCGACCCGGAGCGGGCGGCGTTCCCCCGCTCGGCCATCAAGGCGCTGCAGGCCCTGCCATTGGTGGCCAGCGGCACCGCGGACCGGTTCTCCCTGACGGATGCGGAACTCGCCCTGGCGTGCGCTAGCCACACCGGCTTGCCGATCCACGTGCAGACCGCGGAGTCCATGCTGCTCAAGGCCGGGCGGGATGCGAGCTGCCTGGAGTGCGGCATTCACTGGCCGAGCAGCAGCTCGGCGGCGCGGGCGCTGGCCGCCGCGGGCAAAACCCCGGGCGCGCTGCATAATAATTGCTCGGGCAAGCATGCGGGCCTCATCTGCACGGCCGTTGCGGCCGGCCAGGATCCGGCGGGCTATGTCGGGCCCGACCACCCGACGATGCGCGCCGTGACCGGCGCCGTCGCGGCGGTGACGGATTTCGCGCTGACAGCTTCTGTCCGCGCCGTGGACGGGTGCTCCATTCCCACGTTCCTGACGCCGTTGCGGGCGCTGGCGATGGGCTTTGCGCGCTTTGCCACCGGGCGGCATTTGCCGGCGGAATTCGCCGCGGCCGCGGCGCGCCTGCGGGCCGCCGTTGCCGCCCACCCCGACATGCTGGCCGGCGAGGGACGTTTTGATACAGAAATCACTGCCGCGCTCGGCGAGGCGGCCTTCGTGAAGACGGGCGCGGAAGGGGTGCATGCCGGCGCGATCCCGTCGCTCGGTCTGGGGTTTGCGCTGAAGGTGGATGACGGTGGGAATCGCGCCGCGGACGCGGCGACCGCCGCGCTGCTGCTGCGGTATCTGCCGGCGCATCCGGTACTGCAGCGATGGTCGCGGCAGACGTTAAAAAACTGGAATGGCCTGGATGTCGGTGAATTGCGCGCGGTTTAGGGTCGGCGGACGGGAATCGCATCTGGGATTTTCTTGGACTGGCATTCGAGTCGGACGCTCCGACCCGAAACGAAAGCCAAATTAACAAAAGTTTTTTGGTTCTTTTTTT
>JAATGE010000506.1 GCA_015654825.1 Rhodospirillales bacterium | reverse complement strand
GAGAGCCATATCAGCATCCATACGTGGCCGGAACGGGATTTCGCGGCGATCGATATCTTCATGTGCGGCGCGTGCGATCCGCATCTGGCGATACCGGTGCTGCGGGCGGCGTTCCAGCCAACGCGGGTGGATGTCGACGAGCAGCGGCGGGGGCGGGTTTCGTAAGAAGGCTCAGGGGGCTCTGCCCCCTGCACCCCGCTGGGGACTAGTCCCCAGACCCCATTTAGCGCTGCGCGGCTTTTCCTTGTTTTCCCGGCGAAGTCGGTATGCGATATGAACTTTCCTGGCGCCGCCGTTCCCCTAAACCGATTCTGTAATAATGGGGTCTGGGCCCTACGGCCCCAGCGGGTCCAGGGCAGAGCCCTGGCCTTTTTTCTGCCTGGAGGCCTGTCGTGACGATGACGGATTCCTGGATTTGCGAGACGCTGTATCCCGACTGGGGCCAGCGCTTCCATGTGAAGCGCGAACTGGCGCGGGTACGCAGCGCGTTTCAGGACATCGTGATTTTCGAGAGTTTTTCGCACGGGCGCGTCATGGTGCTGGATGGCTGCATTCAGATCACCGAGCGTGACGAGTTCGTCTATCAGGAAATGATCGCCCATGTGCCGCTACTGGCGCATGGCACGGCGCGGCAGGTGCTGATCATCGGCGCGGGCGATGGCGGCGTGCTGCGGCGGGTGCTGCAGCATCGCGGCGTGCAGCGCGCGGTGATGGTGGAAATCGACGGCGAGGTGATCCGGCTGTCGAAGGAGTACCTACCGGCGATTGCCGGCGAGGCGTGGAACGATGCGCGCGCCGAGGTGATTGTCGGCGACGGCATCGATTATGTGAAGCGTGCCGCGGACGCCAGTTTCGACGTGATGATCGTCGACAGCACCGATCCGATCGGAGTGGGCGAGGTACTGTTTTCCAACGATTTCTATGCGAACTGCGCGCGGGTGCTGACGGAACGGGGGCTGGTGGTGAACCAGTGCGGTGTGCCGTTCATGCAGGGGGACGAACTGCGCGAGACCAGCGCGCGGCGGAAGCATTTTTTCCCGCACGTCTCGGCCTACGTGGCCGCGGTGCCGACTTATGTGGGCGGTTTTATGGCGCTGGGGATTGCCGGTAAGGCGCCCGGGATAGGGCTGCAGGATGCGGCTGAAATCACGGTGCGTGCGCGGGACGCGGGCGTGCTGGGGACGACCGAGTACTGGACGCCGGAAATCCATGTGGGGAGTTTCTCCCTGCCACCGTACATCGCGCGGCAACTGCCGGACTAGAACGAATTGACGTGTGCGGCGGTGGGTGTCGCTGTGCGGATCGATGGGTCTTCGTAGCAAGCTGCGGCGCCGGTGCGGCGCTGTGCTGGTCTGCCTGGCGCTGCCTGCGTGCCAGGCGGCGGTCGATCCGTCAGTTTGTGAAATGGCACACGTGACGGACTTGCCATTGGTCCGGCGCGGCCATGCTTTCTATACGGACATGACGATCAACGGGCAGAATGCCCAGGTGCTGCTCGATACGGGCAGTTCGCAGAGCATGATTTCCGAATCGGCGGCCCATCGGCTCGGGCTGCACGTCAGCGCCGTGGGCATGACCAACATCGTGGGCGTGGGCGGCACCCGCGATACCGGAACGGCGTGGTCGCGCGAAGTACGACTGGGCGACGCGCATGGCGAGCGGCTCACGCTGACGACCATCGAAGACGCGGGGCTTCGCCGGGGAAGCGAGGGGATCCTGGGCATGGATTTTCTCTATGGATTCGATATCGACCTGGATGTACCGGGCAACCGGATCCGGCTGTACAAGGCGGTGACTGGGTGCAGCGCGCCACGCGCGGTGCTGGGGGGGGCGCTCTATTCGGTCGATCTTGTTGCGCTACCGGGTGAGTTGAGTCCCGTGGTGACGGTATCGATCAACGGCAGGCAATTGCGCGCGCTGATCGATACCGGCTCGCCGGGTTCGTTAATTTTTCGTGACAAGGCGCACTGGGCCGGGTTCGCCGCCGGACCGCCGGTCGGCATAACGGTTATGAGGGGATTTGGCCCGCGCGCCATCAAGGGCGAAATCCGGATCGGCGCGCCGGTACAGATCGGCGACCTGACGGTCGTCAATATGCCGTTCGTCGTAGCCCAGCAACCGCACTTCGGCGCCATCGACATGTTGCTCGGCTACGATTTCATCACCCGCGTGCATCTGTGGATTTCGCATTCGTCGGGCACCGTCATCATGCAGTACCCGTCGAGTGCATCGCCGGTGGCGCGCAAGGATTAGCGTCTTTTCTTGGCCCCGCGTGCGCCCGTAGCCCTGTTGCCACTATTATGATTTCGGGAGCGGCGGCGCAGGTGCCGTTCAACCATGCGGCGTGGCCGAGCCCTCGCTCCCGGCGCCCAGCTCGGGCGGCAGGCGCACGCTCAGGCGAATGTGGACCCGCGGCCCCACCATGTCGCGCATGCCGACGATGCCGAAATCGCGACGCAGCACGGTGCCATCGCAGATGACCTGGCTGCCGTCGCGGCGCATGGCGAACGTCACCGCGCGCGAAACGCCGTGCAGCGTCAGGGTACCGGTCACCGATTGCGGCGCGCAGCTCCCGGAAAAATGCATCGTGGGGTAGCGGGCGGCGTCGAACATCTCTGGCCCGAGTGCCTGGCCGCGGCGATCGGCGTCATCCATGCGCATGCTGGCGACGTCGACGGTGACCTGGATTCGGCAGGCGTCGGGTGCAGCCGGGTCTTCCGTCACGACGCCCTGAAAGCGGTCGAACATGGCCGAAACAGGCAGCAGGCCGATGGCAAACACGGTGTAACCGATGCGCCTGGTGGGCGGCGACAGCGGCACCTGGCGGTCGGCGGCGCGGGCGCACTGAAGCGCCAGGCAGACGGAAGCCGCCGTGATGAAACCGGTCAGGCGCATGTGAGCGCACGGCCGGACTGGGCAGCCGGCTCCGAAGTGCCTAGGTTGCGAGCGGTCATCATACGGAGCTTGCCATGTCCCTCAAAGGCCGTGTTGCCATCGTTACTGGTTCCACAAGTGGTATCGGGCTGGGAATTGCCCAGACGCTGGCCGCCGAAGGCGCCGCGATCATGCTGAACGGCTTCGGGCCGGCGGACGAAATCGAGAAATTGCGTAAGGATATCGCCGGCAAGCATGGGGTGGAGGTGCGCTACAGCGCGGCCGACATGAGCAAGCCCGCCGAAATCGCCGGCATGGTGAAGGCGGCGCATGACGAACTCGGCGGCGTGCACATCCTCGTGAACAATGCCGGCATTCAGTTCACTGCCAACATCGAGGACTTTCCCGCCGCGAAATGGGACGCGATCATCGCGATCAATCTTTCGGCGGCGTTCCATGCCATGCAGGCGGCGATCCCGATCATGAAGGAAGGTGGCTGGGGACGCATCGTGAACATTGCCTCCGCGCACGGGCTGGTAGCGAGCCCGCAGAAGGCGGCCTACGTCGCAGCCAAGCACGGCCTCGTGGGCCTCACCAAGGTCGCGGGCATCGAGCTGGCCAATAGCGGTGTCACGGCGAATGCGATCTGCCCCGGCTGGGTGCCGACGCCTCTGGTGGAAAAGCAGATCGACGACCGCGCGGCGAAGGACGGACGCACGGTCGACGACGTTCGCCACGAACTGCTGGCGGAAAAGCAGCCGATGCTGCAATTCTCGACGCCGGAGGAAATCGGCGCGCTGACCGTGTTCCTCTGTTCCGATAGCGCAAAAACCATTACTGGAGTGCCGCTCTCGATCGACGGCGGCTGGACCGCTGGCTGAGCTTTCCGCGTGGCCATATTGGTAACGGGCGCGGCCGGGTTCATCGGCTTTCACACGGCGCGCGCCCTGTTGGCGCGCGGCGAACGCGTGATCGGCGTCGACCGTCTGGACGATTATTATGACACGCGCCTGAAAATGGCCCGGCTGGCACTGCTGGCCGGGCCGGCTTTTCGTTTCATCCAGGCCGATGTCGCGGACCGCGCGGCGATGCTGGCGTTGGCCTCCGACGACATTACGCATGTGGTGCACCTTGCGGCACAGGCGGGCGTGCGGTTCTCGATGATCGATCCGTACGCGTATGTGTCGTCCAACGTGATGGGTCAGGTGGTGATGCTGGAGCTGGCGCGAGCGCTGCCGGGGCTGCAGCATTTTGTCTACGCATCGTCATCCTCGGTTTACGGGCTGAACACCGAACTGCCATTCAGCGAGACGGACCGGGTGGATCGGCCTTCTTCGCTCTATGCGGCCACCAAGCGGGCGGGCGAACTGATCAGCCATGCCTATACGCACCTCTACGCGCTGCCACAGACCGGGCTGCGCTTCTTCACGGTCTATGGACCTTGGGGACGGCCGGACATGGCATACTATTCCTTCGCGGCCGCGATCATGGCCGGCGAGCCGATCGCGCTGTACGATGGTGGGCGGCCGAAGCGCGATTTTACCTATATCGATGACATCGTGGCCGGCGTGCTGGGGGCCATGGATCGGCCGCCGGCGGCGGGGCAGGGGCCCCGCCTGCTGAATATCGGGAACCACCATAGCGAGACCGTGAACCACCTGGTGGCGCTGCTGGAGGCGTCGCTGGGTCGTCGCGCGGTGATCCGGGACGTCGCGCGGCCGGCGGCCGATGTCGCGGAGACCTGGGCAGATATCGATGCCATCAGCGCGCTGACCGGATTTGCACCTTCGACCGCGCTGGACGTGGGCATACCCCGGTTTGCCGCCTGGTTCCTCGAGTACCACGGGAGTTAAGGCCAGGGCTCTGCCCTGGACCCGCTGGGGACAAGTCCCCAGACCCCATTGATAAAACATACGTTAGCAAAGACGGCGACACCAAAAAACTCCATAATAACGACAGGCTTCCCCCG
>JAATGE010000634.1 GCA_015654825.1 Rhodospirillales bacterium | reverse complement strand
GGCAAGTATCATGACGTGGATTCGAGCGCGCTGGCCTTCGAAATCGCGGCGAAGGCCTGCTTCCGCGAAGGCATGAAGAAGGCCGGCCCGATCATCCTGGAGCCGATCATGGATGTCGAGATCACCACGCCGCAGGACCATGTCGGCGACGTGGTGGGCGATTTGAACCGCCGCCGCGGCATGATCCAGAACCAGGAGAGCAGCGGCAGCACCGTGATCGTGCGCGCCCTGGTGCCGTTGAAGGAAATGTTCGGCTACATCTCGCATCTTCGCAGCATGACGAAGGGCCGCGCATCGTTCACGATGCAGTTCCATCATTACGATCCGGTGCCGCGTAACGTGGCCGAAGAGATCATGGCTAAGAGCGCCTGAGCAAGGCGGAAGAAGTAAGGCTGGGGGGATGTGACATCCCTCCAGTTCCCCGTCTTAAATTAGATCCGGTGTCCGACGATCCGGCGCGTGCCGGCCGCAGGCGGGCACTTCCGAAGCTGGCGGTTGAGCTCAGCGTCAATATCGTACTGCCGTGGCTCGTCTATACGTTGCTGAACCCGCACTACGGCGACTTTGTCGGGCTTGTCGCCTCCGCGGCGCCTCCGACCCTATGGAGCCTGTACGAACTGTTGCGCTTCCGCGTGCTCGACGCGCTGAGCGTGCTCGTGCTCGCAGGTATCGCGCTGTCATTGTTGGCCGTGGGGCTGGGCGGCTCGCCGCGCATGCTGATGGTGCGCGAGAATTTTCTTTCGGTTCCGATTGGCCTGATATTCCTGGCTTCGGCGGCCACGCGACGGCCGGTCATCTACTATCTCGCCTCGGCTTTCTATGCCCGCAATGCGCCGGAAGCGCGTATTGGGTTCGAGCAATCCTGGCAAACCCCAAATGTGCTGCGGACGTTGCGCATCATGTCGGCCGTCTGGGGCGCGGGGCTCGCCGCCCAGGGCGCCCTGCTGGCGATGTTTGCGCTTACCTGGCCGATCGGCCGTTTCCTGATCGTTTCCCCGATCATCGGCTACGGCACGGTAGCAGCGATCGGCCTGTGGACTTACTGGTACCGCCAACGGGTGCGCGCTACAGCCGCGGCAGCCTCTCGGAGGTGAGCGGCAATTAACCAAAGTTTTTGCTTCTTTTTTCAAAAAGAAGTGCTTTTTCCTGTTCTTTTTTGAAAAAAAGAACCAAAAAACTTTTGTTCATTTTGGCTTCGTTTTGGGCGAAGCGGGGACTCGATTGTCAGGGTTCTGGCGGCTTCTGCGCCCCAGGTGGAAGCAATTGGCGCAATTCGCCGATCCAGGGCTCGTAGCGCCGCCAGCGGTGCAACGACGTTGCGTACACCGGTTGGCGCGCTTGCCAGGCGCTCGATGTGCCGATTGAACGTTTGTTCTGCTCGGGCTGCAGGCAGCTCTCGTTCCATTCAAGACCGGTAAATGCAATCAGGCGCCTGGTTTCTGTTTCGCGGTCGGCGATCAGCCGCTCATACTGCACGTCGACGAAGACATCGGCCGGCAATATTTTTCGCCAGTGCTCCATCATGCGCAAATATTGCTGATAGCAGAACACCAGATCGTCTTTTCTGGCGGCAAAGGCCACCCGGGTGTTGAAAAGGGTAGAATAGATCGACAGGCAGGTGTCGATCGGATCACGTTGGCAATGGATAATCCGGGCATTCGGCAGCAGCGAATGGATGGCGCCGAGGCGGAGGAAATTGAATGGCAGCTTGTCGGTGACGCGGGCCGCGCATGGCCCGATTTTTTGCAGCGCGGCCAGATATTTCGCGATCGCGGCGTGGGTGTGGTCCGGATCGAATTCACCGGTGGCCGCATCGATATCGATATCGGCCGGCGTCCACACCGTCAGTTCGCCGCCCGCGGCGATTTCGGGATGGCTGGATAGGACCTGCTCCACCAGCGTAGTTCCCGAGCGATACATGCCGACGATGAAGAGCGGCCTTTGATCTGGTATTCCGGACGCGGCGTTGCGGGCGATGAAGTCGCGGGTAAATTGCCGGATGTTGGCGTCGACGAGGGCTGCAAAGCCGGCGCGATCGAATTTGATGTCCTTTGCCCGCAACCTGTTTGCCAGGTCGAATTGCTCCATCGCATGAGCATAATCGGCGAGGTCGTCGTACACTTTGCCCATGGCAAAATGGATGGTCATTCGCTCGGCATCGTGCAGATCGGCACGCCGCAAGACGGTGCGCATGCGATCGAGAATCGAGTTGTCCGATTCGGAATATTTCCGGCAATGCGCAAGGCCGTCCCAGCATTTGGCCATTTTTGGATTGAGCCGAAGAGCCGTTTCAAAGTGTGTCGCCGCCTCTTCAAAGCGGCCCTGGGCGTAGAGCAGGCCTGCAAGCGTGCCCTGAGCGGCGCTGTTTGCCGCTTCGAGCGCGACTGCCTTACGGGCCCATTCCTCGGCGCCCGCGATATCGCCCCGGAGCAGCTGAGCATCCGAGCGGAACAGACGCGCGGCCGCGGTATTCCGGTTGATCTCGGCCGCGCGGTCGAAACAGGCAGCCGCTTCCTCCGTTCTGCTGTACGTGACGTAAAGCTCGCCGAGGCGATGGTGCACTTCGCCCAGCTTCGGCTTCAGTTCGACCACCTTTTTGTAAGCTTCGATCGCTTGCTCATGCAGGCCCTGGAAATCATACGCGGCAGCCAGATCGTGGTTGGCCGCCGCGGAGTTGGGCCGGAGCGCCACGGCACGCGACAGCACCGCGCTTGCTTCGGGGAACTGTCCGTTCTGCGCAAACGCCGAACCAAGCGCGTGGTGCGCATCGAAATGATTTTCGTCCGACAGGATGGCGGCGTGCAGGATCGATATCGCCGCCAAGGTCTGGCCGGACTGCAGCATTTGAACGCCGCGTAAGAATTGCTGTTGGACGGCGCGGGGATCCGATAGCGATCCCAGTGAGCCCGGCGCTTTGGATTGCCCGGAAGCCGAACCGCAGCAACGCTTGTATTTCAGTCCGCTTCCGCAGTGGCAGAGCGCATTTCGCGTGGGCGTTCCCGGCGCGGCCCCTCGCGCGCGCTGCGTTTCCTGGGTCATGGGACGGTGTTTCGGCGGACCGGCGGAACGATTTGCCGCTTGCGTGCGGCCTTACTGGCTGAGGTCAATTTTTGTGCTCCACTTCGTGGTCGGGTGGCGGGTGGTGGCGCCCGGTATTTATGAGGCGCATTGAAGCAGCGCGTCCGATGCCAGCCATACATCCTCAAAACTTGTAAAAAGCGGCGTTAAACCAAATCGCAGCACATCCGGCGGCCGAAAATCGCCGATGACGCCCTGGCCAACCAGTTGCGGCATTATTTGTGCCGCATCCGCGCAACGGAACGCAATATGGCTGCCCCGCAGGTTTGCCTCGGGCGGGGTCAGCAATTCAAGGCGCGGGCGAGCCGAAGCAACACGTGACGCAAACAGATCGAACAGGCGCGCGGATTTTTCCCAAACCGCGGCAAGATCGGCGGTCAGCATGAGATCGATCCCGGCTTCCAGCGCCGCCAGGCCCAGCACCGGCGGAGTACCGGTCAAGAAACGCGGGATGCCGGCGGCCGGCTCATACCGATCGGAAAACCCGAAAGGCGCCGCATGCCCGATCCATCCCTGCAATGGCGACCTCGCTTCCGCCTGCAGATTTCGCGAAAGATAAAGAAACGCCGGCGCGCCCGGCCCACCGTTCAGGAACTTGTAGCCGCAGCCAACGGCCATACCCGCGCCGGCACCATTCAAATCCACCGCCAGCGCGCCCGCGCTATGGCTCAAATCCCACAACGTCAGCGCCCCGGCGCGATGCGCGGCCGCCGTCAGTGCCGCCATATCGTGGCGCGCACCGCTGCGGAAATGCACGTGGCACAGCAAAAGAACGGCGGTGTCGCCGTCGATGGCGTCGGTCAGTGAATACGCCGGCACCGCGACCACCCGCACATGCGGCAGCAGGCGCTGCAGACCCTCGGCCACGTGCCGGTCAGTCGGGAACCCTCCATCCTTGGTCAGCAATGTCGTTCGCCCCGGGCGCAGCGCTACCGCCGCACCGAGCAATTTGAAGAGATTCACGCTGGTGCTGTCGGCGACGATCACCTCGTCCGCGCCGGCGCCGATGAGGCGCGCGATTTTTCCGCCAACCCGCGCCGGCGCCGCCATCCATCCGGCATCATCCCAGCTGCGGATCAGGCCCACCCCCCACTCCCGCGCCACAACATCGGCCAACCGCGCAGCCGTTGCCCGGGGCAGGGGACCCAGCGAGTTGCCGTCCAAGTAGATGACACCGTGCGGCAGCGCGAATGCGTGGCGCGCCTCCCGCAGAGGGTCCCGCTTGTCCCACTCCCTCACTTCGGCCAGGGTGACATCCGCCATGCCAAGCTGATGCGGTGTCGGCGCCCCGCCTGCAACCCAGAACGTCGCGCGAGAAAGCCCCTGTCGGACGCCGAGACAGCCAGCACGGCCATGCACCGCGATCAGGGCTTGGTGCGTGGGATCGGCGCCCTGGGCATGGCGGCCAACATCGTCAATGGCGTCGTCGGTGCCGGCATTTTTACCCTGCCGGCCGCCGTCGCCCTTTCGGCCGGCGCCGCGGCCCCGGCGGCCTACATCATCTGTGCTGTGGTCATGGCGGCGGTCGTGGTCTGTTTCGCCGAGGCGGGCAGCCGTGTGCCGACCAGCGGCGGGGTCTACGGCACCGCCGAGGCGGCCTTCGGTCCCGCCACGGCGTTCGTCGCCGGCATGCTGCTGCTGGTCTCCGACGTGCTGGCAAGCGGCGGCATCGCCGCGGCGCTGGCGGACATGGTGGGGGTAGTGGCGCCGGCGCTGGCGACCGGGGCGGGCCGTATCGCCGTGATCGCGGTGCTCTATGCGCTGGCGACCGGTGCCAACCTGCTCGGTGTGCGGCGGACCGCCAGGCTGATCGAGGCGGCGACATGCATAAAAATCGTGCCGCTGCTGCTGTTCCTGGGGTTTGGCCTGTTGTCGATCGGCCTTCCGGCACCGCCTGGACCACCGACGACGCCGATCTCCGCGGCCGGATTCGGCCGGGCCATGGTGATGACGCTTTTCGCCTTTTCCGGCATGGAGACCGCGCTGATGGCCAGCGGGGAAGTGCGCAACCCCGCGCGCAGCCTGCCGCGCGCCCTGTTCCTCGGCATGCTCGCGATTCTGGTGCTCTATGTCGGCGTGCAACTGACGGCGCAGCATTTGCTCGGCTCCGGCCTTGCGCAGGCCGCCGCACCGCTGGCGGAGGGCGCGGCGCGCTTCGGCCCATGGGCGCGTGGCATCATGCTGGCCGGTGCCGGCGTTTCGATGATGGCCTGGATGGCGAGCGATGTTCTGGGTACCTCGCGCCTGCTGTTCGCGTTCGGCCGTGACGGGCGCCTGCCGGCCTGGTTCGGCCGGCTTGGGCGGGCGACGCGGGTGCCGGTGAACGCCATCGGCGTATACGTGGCCGTGGCGTTCACGCTGGCGGTCAGCGGTTCGTTCCTGGAACTCATTGTGCTGTCCAGCCTGGCGGTGGTCGGCATCTATTCGATTCAGTGCGCCTGCGCCTTCGTGCTGCAGCGGCGCTGCGTGGCGTTGGCCGGCCCGCCGCTTGGCATGCGGGCCGTGCCGGCGGCAGCTGTTGCGGGAATGGTGGGAATGGGGGGGATGCTGCTGGCTGCGCAATGGGTGGAGGTGGCAGGATTGGCCGCTGTCGTGCTCGCGAGCCTGGCGCTGTATTCGGTCACCAAGCGGGAGCCCTGAGACGGACAAAAGTTTTTGCTTCTTTTTTCAAAAAGAAGCGCTTGTTCTTTCTTGAAAAACTTTTATTCGTTGCGCAAGTCCATCACCAGCCAGCCGACGATTGCGTTCCACTCAAACGGCGCGAGTGCTGCTGGCAGCAGCAATCGGTCAAGGCTGCGCCGGGCGGGCAAAAATCGTGTGGCTTTGCTCGCGCATGAATTGCGGAAGATACCAGGGTCCCAAACCGCCTTTGCCAGTCAGGCCGGAGCCCTTCCAGCCGCAAAAACTCTGAATGCCGGGCCAGGCCCCCGTGGTTGCCCCGCTGGCGCGATTCCCATAAAGCACGCCGGCATCGATGCGATCCAGGAAGAGGGCCAGTTCGGCGGGGTCCGCCGTATAGATGCCGGCGGTCAGGCCATACTGGCCGCGGTTGGCATCTTCTATGGCATTATCGAGGTTTTCGAAGAACAGGACACTGAGAAGCGGCAGGAAAAGTTCGACCTGATTGAGGCGGTGGTCCGCCGGCAGGTCGCCGACAATGGTGGGTGCCAGGTAGGCACCGTGATCGAAAATGCCGCCTGCCAGGCGGTCGCCGCCGGCGAGCATTCTTCCCTCGCACCGGATTTCCGCGACGGCCGCGGAAAAGCGGTCCGCCGCGGTTGCATCGATGACTGGTCCCATGAAGTTCTTTGCCGATCTCGGGTCGCCGATGGGGATCGATGCGGTGAGCGCGATCAGCCGGTCGAGGAAAGGATCGGCGATGCGGCGGTCGACATAGCATTTTGACAGAGCGCTGCATTTCTGGCCCTGCAGCCCGAAGGCGGACCGCATGACGCCGAGCGCGGCATCCTCCAGGTTGGCGGAGTGCGTGACAAAGGCAGGGTTCTTGCCGCCCATCTCAGCCAGCACCGGGCGGGCGTAGCTGCCGCCTGCGATCCTGCGGTGGATATCCATGCCGGCGGCGTGGCTGCCGGTG
>JAATGE010000350.1 GCA_015654825.1 Rhodospirillales bacterium | reverse complement strand
GTCGTGGCCGTCGACCGCGATGCCAAGCGCCTGGCGCGGGTGGCGGAAAACCTGGCGCGCCTGCGCCTCTCCGCCGACCTGGTTGAGGCCGACGCGGCCACCTGGGCGCCGGGGGAGAAATTCGATGCCGTGTTGCTGGATGCGCCCTGTTCCGCAACCGGCACGATCCGCCGGCACCCCGACGTGCCCTACCTGAAACGGCCGCGGGACGTCGCGGAGCTGGCGGCAAACCAGCAAAAACTGACCGCGGCCGCGGCGCGCCTGCTGAAGCCCGGCGGGCGACTGGTCTACGCCGTGTGCTCGCTGCAGCCGGAGGAGGGGCCAGGGCAGCCGGTTGCCCCGGGCCTGGTCCCGGTGCCGTTCACAAGCGAGGAACTGGAAGCGCTGCCGGAGGCCCGCACACCGGACGGTCAGCTGCGCACGCATCCCGGCCTTTGGCCGCTGCTGGGCGGTATGGATGGGTTTTTCGTCGCGCGTTATCGGAGGACATGAGGCATGGACGGGTCGGAATAGTTAAGGCCAGGGCTCTGCCCTGGACCCGCTGGGGCCAGTAGGCCCCAGACCCCATTTTTTGGTTCCATGCCGGGCATCGGCTGCGCGTCAATCGGGTGAGACGGCCGCCGCGCGATGCTAACGACGGCGGCGGCTCGCCATGGGTCAGCCTTGGGCCTACTTCGGGTGGTTGGAGGCAGGCGCGCCGGGGGCGGCGGGCGGCGCGCCCTTGGCCAGGGTGCCGTAGTTGACGACCGTGAAAACCCCACCCTCGTCGGTCAGCAATTCCCAGGCGCCGACCTTGGCGCTGAGGATGAACGTGTAGGTGGCGGGTGAGCCGGTATACTGGGTGGCAACGTCGATCACCGGCACGTAGCCCTTGATTTTCGTTGCGAAACCGTCGGCCGGCTGCGCGGATTCGCAGCTGCCGGTGTGAATGCCGTTGTAGACGACCTTGTCCGTGGTGGTCAGCGTCAGGCCGTCGCAATAGACGGTGCCGTCGTTGCCGACGAGGGTGAACTTTTCGGTCTTTGCCATGGCGGCGGTGGTGCCCAGGCCCAGCAGGCCTGCGGCCAGAATCAGATTTGATATACGCATTTTGATGTCCCCGGTTTTGGTGTCGTTGACGGGCCACAAGCCTGCCCGCGAGGGCACGCTGCGCGCATATCTCGCCCCGGTCGTCTCATCTGGCGCAAAATTCGTCCCAATTCGCGCAATCGGGCGGCCGGCGGCCGGCGCGAGGGAGGTCAGAAAGCCGCGCTGCGGCTTCATCGTTTCCCGGCGAAGCCAGAACAGCCACGGATTTCTTGCTTCGCCGTCTCCCCCCAATAAATGGGGTCTGGGGACTTGTCCCCAGCGGGTCCAGGGCAGAGCCCTGGCCTTTCTGGTCCTGCCCTTACTTGTGCCGCCGCGCCGCGGGGTCTTAGAAACATCCGCATGGCACAGCACCCGACCCTGGTCGCCCCCAGCCTGCTCGCGGCGGATTTCGCCCGTCTTGGCGCGGAGGTCGCCGCCATCGAGGCCGCCGGCGCCGATTGGCTCCACCTCGATGTCATGGACGGACATTTCGTCCCCAACATCAGTTTCGGCCCCGTCGTCATCAAGGCGCTGCGCAAGCACACCAGGATGCCGTTCGACGTGCACCTGATGATCGCGCCGGTCGATCCGCTGCTGGCGGCCTTCGCCGAGGCCGGATCCGACCACATCATGTTCCACCCGGAAGCGGGCCCGCACCCGCACCGCACGCTGCAGGCGATCAAGGCGCTGGGCTGCCGCGCCGGCCTGGTGCTCAATCCGGGCTCGCCGGTGGTGCTGGTGGAGCCACTGCTCGACATGGTCGACATCGTGCTGGTCATGAGCGTGAACCCGGGTTTCGGCGGGCAGAAATTCATCGCGTCCCAGTTGGACAAGATCGCGGCACTGCGCCGGCTGATCGATGCCAGCGGGCGGGAGATCAGGCTGGAAGTGGATGGCGGCGTCGATCCGGTGACGGCGCCGCGCTGCATCGCGGCCGGCGCGGACACGCTGGTGGCCGGCACCGCGGTATTTGGGGCACCGGATTACCGGGCGGCGATCGACGCCATCCGGCGCGGCCCGGCGTGACACGGCGTTTATGGCGGGACCTGCGCGTCTGGCTGGCGCAATTGCCGAGCCTGCGCATGAGCCTGCCGGAAGCGCCGGCCGTTTCGGTGCGCGATCCGTGGCCGGGTGACGCGACGCGCGGTGCCCGGCTGCTGAAGGGCGAGCTGGTTTATTACGGCGGTGTGCGTCCGCTGAAACCGGGCGCCTGGCCCGATGCGGCCAGCAGTGCTGCGATGCGGGCGCACGCGCACGGTTTTTCCTGGTTGCGCGATTTGCGCGAAATCGGCACCGACGCGGCGCGCATGCGTGCCCGCGCGCTGGTCGGTGACTGGATTCAGTCCGGCGCCGAAGCGATGGCGCAGCGCCCCGACGTCGTCGGAACGAGGCTGACGGCGTGGCTCGGCCATTTCGATTTCTTTGCCGCTTCCGCCGACGACGAATTCCGCCAGCGCCTGCTGCGGCGGATGGTTACCGATGCGCGGCAACTATCGGCCTCGCTGCCCGCCGAGGAAATGGACGGGCGGGCGATGACGGCGCTGAAAGGCCTCATTGCCGCCAGCATCAGCTTTCCCGAACACGCCGCTTATTTGCAGCGCGCGCTGCGCTTCCTGCCGCAGGAAATCGGCCGCCAGGTGCTGCCGGACGGCGGCCATGTGGAGCGCAGCCCGGGCGCGCACCTGGAGGCGCTGAAGAACCTGATTGAAATCCGCGCCCTGCTGCACCTGGCGAATGCGCCGGCGCCGGCCTCGCTCGGTGCCGCGATCGAACGGCTGTCGCTGGCGCTGCGTTCGTTGCGCCATGGCGACGGTGGCCTGGCGCTGTTCAATACCACGCGCGACGAGCCGGCGTCGGTCGTGGAACTGGTGTTGGCGCAATCGGGCCGTTACGGGCGCGGTGGCCCGGCGGCGCTGCCCGATGTCGGGTTTCATCGCCTGCAGGCGGGCGGCACGATGCTGATTGTGGACGCCGGCGCGCCACCGCCGCCGGGCCAGGATCGCTATTCGCACGCCGGAACGTTGAGCTTCGAGCTGTCGATCGGGCGCAACCGGCTGATCGTGAATTGCGGCGCGGCGCCGGTCGGCGGGGGAGCCTGAGCCGACGCGGCGCGCACCACGGCGGCGCATTCGACGCTGGTGATTGCCGATACGTCGTCCTCCGAACTGAAACCGGTGGGGCTTGGTCGGCGGCCGGAAAAAGTCGTGGCGCAGCGGCAGGAGGCGAACGGCGCCCACTGGCTGGAGGCGAGCCACGACGGCTGGAAAAAGCCGTTCGGTGCCATTCACCGGCGGCGGCTCTATCTGGCGGAAAGCGGCGAGGATATCCGCGGCGAGGATGCGGTGGAGGCGTCGACCGGGCAGCCCTACACGGTAAGGTTCCATTTGCATCCGGCGGTCAGTGCGAGCCTGCAACAGGATGGCGAGGGCGTTTTGTTGCGCCTGCCGGCGACGGGGGGTGGCTGGCGGCTACGCGCGGAGGGGGCGAAGATTACGCTCGAGGAAAGTGTGTATCTGGGGGGCGCGGAGCCGCGGCGCTCCGAGCAGGTGGTGCTGACTGGGTTTGCCGATGGGGCTCAGCAGGTTAAGTGGGCTATTACCAAGGTGGGGTAAGGATAAGGCCAGGGCTCTGCCCCTGGCCCCAGGGCAATCGCATTAAAAACCGCCGCCCGCTCTAACTGACGTCGGCGAACAAGGAACAATTTACAAGAGTTTTTGCTTCTTTTTTCAAAAAGAAGCACTTTTTCTTGTTCTTTTTTGAAAAAAAGAACCAAAAAACTTTTGTTAATTTGGCTTTCGTTCGTGACGGGTCCAGGGCAGAGCCCTGGCCTTTTCTAATCTGTTATCCTCATCCGGATTGGGATGATACTGCTCCAGGATCGATCGTCGGCGTGAGCATGCCCTTGAACGCGATCCGGAAAATCAGCAGCAGGACAGCACCTGTCGCCACGATGCCGGCGTGCAGCAGCCAGAACTGTGTCGCCGCCATCCGTTCCAGCAGCCCGCCGAGCCATCCGACGAGCATGTTCGCAAGGAACAGATGCAGAAAATAAACCGCAATCATCAGCCCGGCCACGGCGCGTGGCGCGACGCGGGAGAACAGCGCCAGCCCGACCGGAAAGATATTGACGAACCCGATGTCATTTAAAATATGGAACGAAATCCCCCAGGCCAGGCCGACCTTGTGCCCGCTCATCGTTTCGTACTGGCTTGCCGCCGCCAGCAGCAGCGGCGCCGCGGCGGCGATCGCCGTGCCGATCAACAGCTTGGTGATTTCCTCGGGCTCGCGCCGCCGCCGTGCCCACCAGCGCCAGAACATCAGCGAGAGCACCAGCAGCCCCGAACCGATGAAGGCGTCGAGCGAGATCAACCATGTCACCGGCATGGAATGGCCGAAATACACCAGGTCGTAATTCGCGTTGCCCCACACGAGGTAGGCGTTGAATATTTCCAGGTTGGCGACTGCCGCCAGCACCAGCGCGGGGAGCAGCGCCACCAGCAGCAGTACCGTCTTGCCTTCCCCCCGGGCAAGCCTGCCCCCCCGAGCAAGATTGGGTCGCGCACCTTGCGCCGATGGCTGCCACCGCGGCTCCGCCGGCAGCCAGCGAAGTCCCGACAGAT
>JAATGE010000214.1 GCA_015654825.1 Rhodospirillales bacterium | reverse complement strand
GGCGGCAGCGGCCGCGCGAGGGCGCCACGCGCGTCGGCCAGACGGCGCTCGGCCGCGGCCCAGGCGGCGTCGCGCTGGTCCTCGGTCGCGGCGCGGGCGGGGGCGGCCAGCGTCAACTCGTCGCGGACATTATCGAAAATCGCGAACAGGGTGGGGCGCAGCAGCACGGCTTCCGGCAACCCGAGCGGATCCTCGTTCTTGGCAGGCAGGCGCTCCATCTGGCGCACCATGTCGTAGCCGAGATAGCCGACCACGCCACCGGCCATGGGCGGCAGGCCAGGGGGCGTTTCCAGACGGGATTCGGCGAGCAGGGCGCGCAACGAGTCTAGCGGCGGCCGTGGATCGGGCACAAAGGCGCAAGGGTCGGTGAGCGCGTCGCGATTGATTTCGGCGACACCGCCGCGGCAGCGCCAGATGAGGTCCGGCGCCATGCCGATAACGGAATAACGGCCGCGTGCCGTACCGCCCTCGATGCTTTCCAGCAAAAACGAATTTGCCTGGCCATGCGCCAGCTTCAGGAACGCAGCAACGGGCGTTTCAAGGTCGGAGACGGAGGCGAAGGTCGCGATGCCATTCATGCGGACCGGCCTCCATCCAACGTCGTCGAACGAGGAAAAACTAACAAAAGTTTCTGCTTCTTTTTTCAAAAAGAAGCGCTTCTTCTTGTTCTTTTTTGAAAAAAAGAACCAAAAAACTTTTATTCGTTTGGCCTTCGTTTTGGGCCGAAGCGCCCGGCTCGCTTGTCATTCCGAGGCTGGCTGCGCGAACTGGTCGAACACTTTCTGGTTGACCACGGGTTTCGCGCTATCGCGGACCGCGGTGCCGTAGCTGACCAGCAAGTCGTCCGATATCGATTTCGTCAGTGCGCGGCGGACCTGGTCGAGTTCCTCCGGTTGGGATTTCGGATCGGGCTTGGTAATGTCGGCCAGCGTGGCGACGACGAAGCCATTGTTGGTCTCAACCATCGTTGCCTCGCCTTTTTTCATGGTGAACAACAGCTGCGCGAGGTCGGGCGGCACACCCGGGGTCGGCTTGTTGCGCAGCTGCGGTGGCGTGCGGGTGACCTGCAGGCCGCTGCCCCAGGCGGCGTTGGTGATTGACTGGCCGCCATTGATGGTGGCCAGCAGTTTCGCGGCGGCGGGTTCGGCGGCGTGCCGCACCTGGTCCGCCTGCCAATCGGCCAGCACCTTGGCGCGCACCGAGGCGAAGGGGCGGGGCGCGGCCTTGATGACGTCCTGCACGGCGATCGCGTACCAGACATGATCGGGGCCTTCGGTGAGCTGCACGCTATCGGATTTTTGCGTCTTGAAGATGTCGGCGACGATCTGCGCGCGGGCCTTGTCGGCTGCCGGAATGGGCGCGCGGCTGCCCTCCGGCGTGTTGCCGTCTGCATCGAGCGTGCCCTCGGCGCCGGTGGCGCCCAGGTCGGCCGGCACTTCGTCGATGCGGTTGCCGCCGGCGAACAGGTCCTGCAGTTTTTGGGCGCGCGTATCGATCACGTCGAGCGCGCGTTCCTCGCCGAGCCGCGTGCGGACGGTGTCACGCAAATCCTCATAGCTGGGGTGTTTCGCCGGCGTGATCTGGGTGACACGTACCACCTGAAAGCCAAGCGGCTCGGTGACCGGGCCGGTGACGACGTTGAGCGGTGCGGCGAACGCGGCAGCGGCAAGTTCCGGCGCGGGGATGGCCTCTTTCGTCGTATTGTCGAGCGACGTCGTGGTGGCGCCGCGGGTTTTCGCGTTGGCGGCGATCGCGTCCCAAGTCGCGCCCGCCTTCCATGAGGCGGCAAGCGCGTTGGCGGTTTCGGCCGAGCCGGCGGTAATCACCTGCAGCGAGCGCTTTTCCGGCGCCTGGAACTCTGCCTTGTGCGCGTCATACCAGGCGTGAAGGTCGGCATCGGTCAGCTTCAGGCCGCGGCCGATCGTATCCGGTGAGAGCACCACAAGCTTCACACGGCGGTATTCCGGCGCGGTGTAGCGCGCGATGTTGTTGGCATAGTAGCGCTGCAGCACCGCATCGGCTGGCGCGGGCGGGGCTGGGTGCGAGGTCAGGGGAATCTGCACCAGGTCGGCCCGGCGCGTTTCGAACAGGGTACCGAACAGCAGGCCGGTCAGCAGATCGCTGGGATGTGCTGCCGCCGTCACCGCCTTCAGGATCTGATCCTTGGTGACCTGCATGCGCATGTCGTCCTGGAACCGCTGCGGCGTCAGATTGTGCTGCTGCAGCACGCGCAAATAGGTGTCGTGATCGAACTTCCCGTCGACGCCCTGGAACGCGGGGATGGCGGTAATGCCATCCTGAATGGCGGCGGGCGGAGCGGCGACACCCATGCGCGTCGCCTCGGCGTCCAGCGCTTGTTCGGTTACCAGCCGTTCCAGCGTCTGGGCCGCGACCTCGCGGCGCAGCGCCGGCGGGACCTGCGTGGGGTCCGAGAAGCGCTGGGCGGCCTGCGCCATGTCCTCCTTGAACGCCAGGTCGAACATGCCGGCGGTGATGGGACGCCCGTCGACGGTGGCAACCGTGGTGGGATCGCCGCCACCGAGATTGGTCTTGCCGGAAATGCCCCAGCCGACGAACGCGGCGGCAAGCGCTGCGAAAAAGATGCGCGCGGGCCAGGTGCCGGCGAGCCGGCGAAGAAAGGAGATCATGGCGTCCCTGCCTAGGCGCCGGCGGTGGGCCGGCGTTCAGGGCGCGTGGTGGACAATTTTGCGGTGGCTGGCAACCTCGGCAGGCGATCTCTCGAGCATCCCAGCGCCGCGAAACACGGGAGGAGGCAACCCGACCCGGGGTGCGCACCTCATCGGGGTTGGTTCCATAGGACCGTTGAATATCCTTGAGAATTCCGTCAACGTCGCATTCCGGATGACCGGCGATGGTCGATTTGCGGCGCATCGGATAGATCAAAAGAGGAACGTTACATGACTGCATTTAAAAATTCAAGGTTAGTGCTCGCATTTTGCATGACCGCCGGTGTTACAGCCGCGCAGGCAACCACGAGTGGCCATACGCTGCAGAACACCCGGCTGACCATCGTTTTCGGCAGCACCGCCAGCGGATACACGACGAACGACGCCGACCGGGTCGACGCCATCAGCTGGGTCAACAGCGCGGGCGCCACGGTGACCAATTACGTGACCGCGGGCGGCCCGCAGCATTGCGGCGATCCGCAGGAGTATTTCGGCGAAGCCTACGGCGATAGCG
Organism: Rhodospirillales bacterium; assembly: GCA_015654825.1. GTDB lineage: Bacteria > Pseudomonadota > Alphaproteobacteria > Acetobacterales > Acetobacteraceae > CAJCIS01. The sequence goes on along the minus strand of JAATGE010000214.1, from coordinate 1,289 downwards.
GCGACGAGGGCGTGCCGCGGCCGAACGCGGTCATTGGCGGCGTCACCAGCGTATGGACCGGCACGACGGCGACCAAGGGCACGACCGCGGTGAAGTCGCTGACCAGTTGCGATGAGACGCTCGATGCGACGACGAAGACGCAGTACACGGTGTCCACCAAACCGGCCATGATCAACACCTTGAAGATCGTCCGTACCTTCAAGTTCTCGAAGTCGGCCTCCACGGGGAATATGCGTGCCTACGTGCCGCGCCTGCGGCTCAGCATTTACCCGAAAACGCTGGTGCCGAACGCGGCGGGGGTCCCGCAAACCTTTGTGGCCTCAAACTGCCCAGTGAACTGCAATGTGACCGACTGGAACGGCAAATGGATTGCCGACGATGACGGCAATGGTAACGGCGTCGCCATGTTCCGCGACCCCACGAAAAACCAGCCGGCCCAGGTGACGGTCGACTGGGACGGGTTTTCGTCGTCGAACAACAGCGCTGTCACGGTCATCAGGCCGACCACGGGCTGGAAGGGGCGCGTGACGGAGACCGAGTATCTGTGTTTTTACGACGCTGCCAGCTGGACGGCCGCGGCCCGCGGCAAGGGCAAACCGCCAGTCGGCTGCAACGGCGTTCCACACTAGCTGACGCCCTATGAGTGAGCCGGCGCGCCCGCCGTTGTCGCCGGCGCGCCCGCTGTTGTCGGATGACAGTCGGTAGCGCGCCGGGCACCGCCATGGCGTCGACCATTCCGACCAGGTCGCTATCCTGCATTGAGGCTGCAAGGGAATAGGTTATGTCGTACCTCGATACGTGGTTGACCAATCTCAATACGGTTTCGCAAAAGCTTAGCCAGAACAAGGATCTCCTGAAGGACAAGGTCAAGGCAAAGGCGATTGCCGACCTGACCGACTCCGTGAAGGAGATGAAAAGCTGGAAGGACAAGCAGACGGAGCTTGGAAAAAAGATAGATGAGCTCAAGAAAGCGCGGCTGGCGCTGCAGAAGGCACAGAGCGACCATGCCAAGAAGGAAACCTCCGTGCAGACGGATGTGACCAATTTCTACACTGGCGTCGCCGCCTATTTCAACGATGCCGATAAATTGGCCGATCGCCTGAAGAAGATCTCGCCCGACACGCCGAAGAAAGAGTTCCTGATTGCCGCGAACAATCTGGCCGACCTGAAGGTCGACAAGATGAAATCAGAAACGGATTATCCGCCGCCTTGAGGTATAAGCTAAGGCCAGGGGCTCTGCCCCTGGACCCCGCTGGGGACTAGTCCCCAGACCCCATTTTATTTGTTCC
>JAATGE010000327.1 GCA_015654825.1 Rhodospirillales bacterium | reverse complement strand
TGGTCGCCGGCCTGGTCACCGTCGGCCCGCAAGCCGGCACCCGCCTGCTCGCCGCCTTCGCGCACAGCCTCGGCGCCGCCGCCGCCGCCCCCGTGCTGCAAGCCTGGATCGAGCCCCCCGCCTACACCGCCATGCCGCCGATCTTCCTGCCCAGGGAAGGCGGCACCCTCATTGTCCCCGCCGGCTCCAAACTCAACGTCAGCCTGTCCGGCGGCAGCTGGGCCCCGCACCTCGCCACCCCCAGCGGCCACATCGATTTCCGCGACCTCGGCGGCGAAAGCTGGCAAGCCACCGGCCTCATCACCGAAAGCGGCACCCTGACGCTCAGCCGTTTCCTCGCCACCCTCGGCACCTGGGAAGTGACCGTCCTCCCCAACACGCCGCCCACCGCCAGCTTCCCGAGCCCCCCGGCCCGCGCCGGAAAATCGCTCGAAACCAAAATCCCCTGGCACACCGAACAACGCTGGGGCGTCGCCTCGCTGACCGTCACCATGCGCCCCGCCGGCTACCCCGACCTGCCCCCGATCACCCTGCCCGTCCCGCTCCCCGGCACCCCCAAAACCGCCACCGGCGCGCTGCTGCCCGACCTCTCCCCGCACCCCTACGCCGGCGTGGAAATGCAGGCCCAGCTACAGGCCAGGGACGTCTCCGGCCAAACCGGCCAAAGCCCGCCCGTCCGCTTCACCCTGCCCGCCCGCGACTTCAAGAACGGCCTGGCCCGCGCCATCATCGAACTGCGCCGCCGCCTCGCCATGGACCGCGAAACCCCCGGCGAGGCCGCCAACGACCTCGAAGCCCTCGCCCAGGCACCGCAAAAATTCGAAGGCCACAGCGCCATCTTCCTGAATACCGTCGCGGTCGCCGCACTGCTGCGCATCAACCACAGCGCCGCCGCCCTCGAAGAAGCCCAGCAGCGCCTGTGGATCGTCGCCCTCGCCCTCGACGGCGCGCTCCCCGAAGCCACCCAGCAGGCGCTGGAAGACGCCACCAAGTCCCTGCAGCGCGCGCTCGAGCAGCACGCCCACGGCAAAATGTCCGACACCGACCTGGCCCGCGCCATGGAAAAACTCCGCCAGGCCCTCGCCAACCGCCTGAACGACCTCGCCCGCCAGGCCATGAAAGACGGCAAACTCCCGCCCTTCGATCCCCAGGCGCAACGCTTCTCCGCCCCGATGCTGGACCGCATGATGCGCCAGATGGAACAGGCCGCCCGCGAAGGCCGCCAGCAGGAGGCCCAGGACCGCCTCGCCCAACTGCAAAAGATGCTCGAAAAGCTCAACAACGCCCGCATCCTGTCGCCCAAGGAAGCGCAACAGGCCGAGCAGAACGCCAAAGCCGGCCGCCAGCTCCAGGGCGCCGTGCAGGACCTCACCCAGCGCGAAGCCGGCCTCATGGACCGCGCCCAGACCCGCACCCCACGCCCCACCCTGCCGCCGCAATTCCAGTTCGCCCCCAACACGGAAACCCCCGACACCGACCAGCTCGAAGCCACCGAGGAATCCCGCACCGCCGACGCCACCACGCAACGCGCCCTGCGCCAGGCGCTGGAAGCACTGAAAAGCCAGATCGGCGGCTCCCTCGGCCAGGTCCCCCGCCCGCTGAACGACGCCGCCCACGACATGGACGCCGCCCACGACGCCCTGATCGCCGGCCAGGAATCCTCCGCCCGCCAGGCCGAGGCAAAAGTGATCGACGACCTCCGCCGCGGCGGCCAGGACATGGCCAAGCAAATGGCCGCGGGCCAGCAACTCGCCATCATCCCCGGCGCCCGCGACGCCGGCGACAAAGGCGACGAACTCGGCATGGACCCCGGCGGCGACGGCCAAGGCCCCCTCGACCCGCTCGGCCGCCCGCTCCGCCAAGGCGTCGGCGGCCGCGCCGCGGACGACAATTCCGTCCGCGTCCCGGACGAAATGGAACAACTCCGCAGCCGCGCCATCCAGGAGGAACTGCGGCGCCGTGGCGGCCAGTTGGATCGGCCGCGGCAGGAACTGGATTATATCGACCGGTTGTTGAAACCGTTTTAGAAGGCCAGGGGCTCTGCCCCTGGACCCCGCTGGGGCC
>JAATGE010000496.1 GCA_015654825.1 Rhodospirillales bacterium | reverse complement strand
GGCCGTAGGCCCCAGACCCCTTTCTTGGGGTCTGGCCCAGCGGGTCCGGGAGCGGACTTCGCCGCCGGTTAACCGGCCCGCAATCGCGCATCCCTACGGTCGCTCAACCACGGAAAGCGGCCTCACCCATGCGCAATCTTTTCGTCACCCGCGCCGCCGCCGCCGACATCGTGCGCAGCGGCGCCGTCGCCCTGTTCGCCGGCTCGGAAGCCGCTTTGGCAACCCTCCCCACAGGCACATGGATCGGCGGCACCACCGCCTATTTCATGACCGAGCACGGCGGCGCCATCGACACCGAGCGGCTGTTCTGCACCATCATCGACACCGCGGTCGTCGCCCGCGGCGCGCATTTCGCCCCCGATGCGCTGGCCAGCCTCGCCACCGGACAATACCGCAACGGCTTCACCTACGTTCTGGTCCCGGGCCAATCCGCCGCGCACCGCCGCTACGCGCTGGAATCCCTCTGCTTTCCCGATCTCTTCACCCAGCCGGTCATGGGCTGGGTCACCGGCACCCCAGCCGACGACCCCAACGCCCGCGCGCCAAAAGTCTTCTTCGGCCCCACCGGCGAAGCATTCGAAGACAAAATGCTCGCCCTCTACATCCGCCTGCCCGACGGCATCGTCGCCGAAGTCGACACGGTCAACCTGTTTACCCAGGGTTTCGGCCCCGAAATCGTCTTCCCGCGCACCGATTTCTTCGCCGACGAATGCCTGGTCGACGGCGTCCCCGCCATGATCGGACATTATTTCGCCGGCTGCGACACCCGCCTGCCCCTGGTCGCCGACTTTGCCGGCGTCATGGTCAACGTCGCCCTGCTGAAATCCGACCCGGTCGGCGGCAGCGCACAATTCTACGCACCCGTCGTCGCCGGCGAGACCTACCGCCTGGCGCAGCCCGTCGCCGACTACCACGACGCCTACGCCAGCCACGCCGCCGCGTTCGACGAGCCGGCCCGCACCCTTTCATGCAACTGCGTGCTGAATTTTCTCTACGCGGGGCTCGAGGGAAAATCGACCGGCGGCTATGTCGGCCCGGTCGCTTTCGGCGAAATCGCCTACATCCTGGTGACCCAGACCCTGGTCCGCCTCTCCCTCGTCGCGGCCACGGCACCGGTCGCATCGCCAAGCGCCATCGTCATGCCAGCGTAACATGCCAGCAGAACGGTACCACGCGCCGCCGCCATGAACACGACGATCGACCAGCACGCGAGCCTCATCGTCGAGGCGCTCGACCGGCTCGATACCATTGTCCTGGTACTCGGCCCCCCCAAGCCCCCGGAAACCCTGCCCGCCATCATCGCCGGCAATTTCGCGTTCGTGCGCCGCGTCGGCCCCCGCAAGCCCGGCGCCAGCGCCAGCGACGTTTCCGCCTACCTGCTCCCCGAAACCAATCGCCTCGCGCTCGATGCGGTGAGCCGCGCCGTCATCGACGGCACCCGCATGTCCGGCGAAATCCTGCTGCACGGCGAAGGCGGCCCCTTCTGGCTCGGCTTCAGCCTGACCACCGTCTCGGTGCCCGGCGCTGCCGCCCACAGCGTGCTGATCGGCAAGGACATCACCGACCAGATCAGGCGCACCGGCGAGGACCGGGCAACCCAGCGCCTGCTCGCCAGCGCGTTCCGCTCGGTCGATGCCGCCTCGGCGATCGTCACCGCCGGCGACAGGATCGTCACCGCCAGCCAATGCTTCGCGACGCTCTGCGGCCACAGCCCGAAAGAGCTGACCGGCGGCAGCGCCGCCACCATCCTCGATGCCGACACCCGCAAGCGCATCCAGGCCGCGATCGCCGCCGCCGCCGCCCCAGCCTCCGCCGACGCCCCCGCCGCCTCGTTCCGCGGCCATTTCATGCGCCGCGACGGACCGCCGGTCGACGCCTCGTTCAGCCTCTCGGTCATCGACGGCCGCGCCAGCGAGCGCCTGGCCGTACTCACCGTGCATCCCGAATCCGCCGCGGCCGCCGTGCCCGCGGAGCCCGAGGGCGGCCCGGAAGCAGTCAGCAAGATCCGCCTCGTGGGCCTCGACGAAGTCAAGGCAGCCCTCGGCCCACGCTGGGCCGCCGTCGCCGACCGCGCCATGATCCTCGCCGAATCCGCCATCCGCCGCCGCCTCGGCCCCCAGGATGTGCTCTCCCGCACCTCCGACGAGGCGTTCCTGATCTGGTTCCAGCAAGGCACCGTCGAGGAAAACGAACTGCGCACCGCCCGCATCGCGCGCGAGGTGCGCATCGTCCTGCTGACCGAATTCGCCGACGCCATCATGTGCCGCGTCGCCTCCGGCACCGTCGCCGCGGCACCCGGCGCCCCCGGCCAGCACCTGCCGCCCTCGCTGCTCGCCGAGCTGAACCGCCACGTCGCGGCGGTACCCGACCCGGCCATGGAAACAGCCCGCGCCTATCTCGCCTGGGTCGAAAAGGAACTCCCCGTCGAGACCGAGCAGATGTTCGGCCGCGGCGGCCAGCCGCTCCCGGCGGTCTGGTGCTCGCTTCCCGCCTCCGTCGCCGCCCGCCTCGCCCAGGCCGGCGCCGCCCTGAAACGCGAATCGCTCGGACCGTTCGAGCTGGACCTCCTGCGCCTGCGCGCCGGCATTTCGGTCGCCGCCCAGGCCGCCGCGCGCAACCTGCCCCGCTCCTGCTTCGTGCCCGTGCCCTGCGCCTGCCTGCTCTCCTCCCGCTCCCGCGCCGCGGTGCTGGAGGTGCTCGGCGGCATGGGACCCACCGTCGGCAGCCGCCTGACCCTGCTGCTGGCCGGCCCCTTCAGCGGCGTCGGCGCGGTGCGCCTGCAGGAACTGGCCGGCCTGCTGCGCGGTCGCGTCCGCGGCCTCGGCCTCTCCGCCGAGGCCATTCGCGACCTGCCGATCGATGCGATAAAACCACCTTTCGCCGTCGTTTCATTCCAGCCAGGCGTGCTGGTCGGCGATAACGCCCAGGCGAGCCTCTGGCAGTCGATCGACGCCATCCAGCGCACCGGCGCCAAGGTCATCGCCCGCCGCATCGCCCCCCCCGCCGAAGCCCGCATGCTCCTCGAACTCGGCGTCAACTTCGTCTGCGGCACCGCCCCCGCCGCCGCCGCGTAGGAGCGAGCAAGGCCAGATCTCTGCCCTGAACCACGAATGCACTGGACCACGTATGGGGCCTGATCCAGGCCAGGGCTCCTGTCGATCCGATGCGTGGATCGTTATGCCGCCTTGTGACCGCGCGCAAACGCCAGCAGGCTGCTCAACCCGCTGCCAAGGATAGGCAACGTACTGGGCTCGCCGGGAACTTCCCCGAACCCACGCAATGCCTCCATCACGCTACGCCGCCACCAAACCGTAGGGTGGGTTGCCCTTCGCAACCCACCACCGTCCGCACCGCCAAACCGTAAGACGACGCCCCCCATCGCCCCATCCCCCAAACCCCTTCCCTCCGCGCCAACCCCCTAAAACCACCGCACACCCCTAACCCCTACCCCGGAAACGCGAAGCGTGTTCCCCCATCGCAACCCACCCCTCGGCCACACCCAATTTCCGCAAAAAAAACCTTGCCCACTCCTCCAACCTCCACTATTGTTAGTATCACTAACCTAAAAGCCAGCCACTTTGAACCCCACCCCGCCCAACCAGCCGGACGAAGCAGCCCAGCGCACCGCACACAACCTGCGAGTGCTGGCGGAGCTGATCGATCTCGGCATGCAGCTCGCCCGCGCCGCCGCCGCTCAGGCCCTCGCCAGACTGGCCGAGCCCGAAGCGCCCGCCGCCGAGGAGCGCGAAGCGGAGCCGCCCCCCGATCCCCCCGAAAAACCCCCCTCGGAGCGGCCCGCAAACGCCGCCCCCGCCACCCCTCGCGGCGCAACCTTCCGGGCCCTCACCTCGCTAAAACCCATCGACCCGGCCCTGCTCTACATCCGGCTCACCACCGCCATCTGCAGCTGCATCGCCCTTCAAACCCGCCTCGCCCAAAACCCCGCCAACCAGCAAACCACCCTCGACCCCGCCATCCGCGCCGACCCCAGGCGGATCCCCATCCGCGAAGGCTTCCGCATCGTCCTGTACCGAAACCCCGACTACACCCCGCTGATCCGCGAAACCTCCGCCCGCCTCGACGAAGAGCTCGCAACCGACCCCGAGCGAACCCGCACCATCTCCGAGCTCCTGACCGCCATCTGCGAGGACCTCGGCATCGAAATCGACTACTCCAAACTCCCCAACGAATATCTCAGCGTCCAGCCCGAAGACATTACCCAGGAAGAAATCGACACCCCCATCTTCGACTGGGAAAGAGCGCTGCAACCCCGCGCTACCTCACCCCCAAAACCGACGGAAACCCCGCAGTCGCTAAGTTGAGGTCAGCAAGGCCAGGGCTCTGCC
>JAATGE010000068.1 GCA_015654825.1 Rhodospirillales bacterium | reverse complement strand
CCCTGTTTCTCGCCAGCGACAGCGCGCGGTATATAACCGGAACGATACTCAATGTGGATGGCGGTACGGATCTGGGCGACGCCAGCGGCGCTGGGTTTCTGACGTAATAAACAAAGGAAGGTCAGGGCTCTGCCCTGGACCCGCTGGGGCCAGTAGCCCCAGACCCCGTTAGCGCTGCGCGGCTTTTCCTTGCCTTCTCGACGAAGCCTGTAGCTATCCGGGTTTCCAGGCTTCGCCGTTCCCCCAACGAATGGGGGTCTGGGGCCCAGGCCCCGCCGTGCTCAGCACGCCTCCGGCGTGACGGGTCCAGGGCAGAGCCCTCGCCTTCCCTAAATCCTCGTAACGGTATAGCTCCCCGCCAAAGCCGCCTCGATCTCCGCCGCGTGCAGCGGATCGCGCGCTTCCACCATCACCTCAAGCTGCGCCGCCTGCACGCTGGGCGAGGCGAACAGCCGCTGATGGCTCACTTCGATGATATTCCCCCCGCTACGACCAATGCGCGCCGCGATATCGGCCAACACGCCTGGCCGGTCCGGAATGTCCATCCGAATACGCAACAACCGTCCATCCCGCAACAAACCGCGCAACAGAACGTTCGCCAGAATGCGGCTGTCGATATTCCCGCCGCACACCACAAGCCCCACGCGCTTGCCGGCAAAAATCTCCCGATGCGCCAGCACCCCGGCTAAACCGGCCGCACCCGCACCTTCCGCCACCACCTTGGCCGCCTCCGCCAGCATGGCGATCGCGTCCTCCACCACCAGCTCGGGCGCCACCAGCACACGTTTCACCAACGAGGCGATAACCCGCGCCGTCAGCGAGCCGACATCCTTGACCGCGATGCCCTCGGCGATCGTGGCGCCGCCCAACACCTGCGCCGCCGCCCCCAGGCGCTGCGCCAACGCCGAGTAGGGCGCCACCTGCACGCCGATCACCTCGGTCGAGGGCGAAATCGCTGCCGCCGTCACGGCACACCCCGATATCAGCCCGCCACCGCCGATCGGCACCACCACCAGGTCCAGCGGCGGCGCATCCTCGAACATCTCCAGCGCCAGCGTGCCCTGGCCGGCCATCACCGCCGGATCGTCATACGGGTGTATGAAAACCAACCCCTCGGCCACAGCCAGGTGCCGCGCGTGGGCGGCCGCCTCCTCCACCGTCGCGCCGTGCAACACCACGGTCGCGCCCCACGCCGCGGTGCCGCTGACTTTCGCCAACGGCGTGTGCTTCGGCATGACGATTGTTGCCGCGACGCCCTGGCGCGTGGCGTGCCGCGCCACGCCCTGCGCATGGTTCCCGGCGGACATCGCTACCACGCCGCGCTTGCGCTCTTCCGGTGTCAGCAGCGCCAGGCGGTTGGCCGCACCGCGTTCCTTGAAGCTGCCCACCGCCTGCAGATTGTCGAGCTTGAGGTAGATCTCCGCCCCGGTCATGCGGCTCAGCACGGCGCTCGGCAGCGTAGGCGTGCGCAACACATGCCCTTCGATACGCAGGGCAGCCGCCTGCACATCGGCAAAACTCAGCACATCCTGTGCGGCAACCAACTGATCCATGCGCCAGCCCCCCGAAAAGTGGTCAGGCGTATTTGATGTCCACGATCTCGTAGCTGCGGTCGCCACCCGGCGCCGGCACGCTGACAGTCTCGCCCTTCCGCTTGCCGATCAGCGACTTCGCCAGCGGCGACGACACCGAAAGCAGCCCCTGCTTGATGTCGGCCTCATACACCCCGACGATCTGGTAGGCGGCTTCCTTGTCCGTCTCCTCGTCGATCAGCTCCACGCGCGCGCCGAACTTGACGCTGTCGCCGGAGAGCTGGCTGGGATCGATCACCTCCACGGCGCTGACGATCATCTCCAGCTCCTCGATACGGCCCTCGATGAAGCTCTGACGTTCGCGCGCGGCGTGGTACTCGGCGTTCTCGGACAGATCGCCGTGCGCCCGCGCCTCGGCGATGGCCTGAATGATGGCCGGTCGCTCCACGCTTTTCAGGTTGCGGAGCTCTTCCTCCAGGCGCTTGAAGCCGGGGCCGGTCATGGGAAACTTCTGCAATTTCAGGTCCTTCAGCAACGCGTGGCAACAAATCATAGCGCCGCGGCAGCGGCCAGGTAGATGGCAAAGGGGCCCTGCCCCCTGGAACCCCGCTGAGGACAAGTCATT
>JAATGE010000515.1 GCA_015654825.1 Rhodospirillales bacterium | reverse complement strand
GCGTCTGCGGCGAAAGCTCGAACGCGACGCCCCGGTTATTGTTGCCGCCCAGAGTCGTGCCATAAAGATTGCCCTTTTCATCGAGCACAAGGGACCCGGCAGGAAAGGCACCATTGGCGTCGGCGATGAAAGTCCGCAGGGTTGTTTCGGTCCACGCAGTCTGGCCGGGCGCCGGCGGTGTCAGACGGAACACCTTGCCGTCGGAACCCCCGCCGCCGAACATAGCCACGCCGAAGATCGTGCCATCGGTGCCGGGCGTGACGGCGGACCGGAGTCTCGTTGCATCACTGGCCTGGGCGAACACATGCAGCAACGTTTCCGTCGGCTTGGCATGGGCATTCGCCAATGCAAGAAAAACAGCCGCACCTGACGTCGAGATCAAGAACTTCATTGGTACATACTCCAAAATCATATCGTCGCGTAAAGCACGCGACCGCTGCCACGGGCGCTCGCAGGAGCGGAACCATTCCGCAGAAACACTTCGGTTGAATAGTTTGAACCGTTCCTGATTTGGCGGACGTTTTTGGCTTGAGTCACGCCACGACGGCGTGCCCGTTGGCTGCTTAGCCAGGTTCCAGTGCGTCGTCCCTGAGCTGGGGCTGAGGAATTCTGAGGAATGCTTGACCGACGAAGTCCGCCAGGCGCTGCGGGCGGATCGGTGTGGTGGCCCCCTGGTTGGCGCCCGCGCCGGTCGGCCCGTATTCGCGGCGTCCTCGGCGTTTAGGCTAGGGGCTTTGCTCCTAGGACCCCCCTGGGGCCGCCGCGCGAAAGCGTGCTGCGCACGACGGCCCCAGGCGCCAATTTATTTGTTCCGAGACTGACATCGATACCGAGCCAATTGGCCAACGCCTGGCGGCCCGCATCGATCGGCAGAGGATCCCCGCCCCGCAGCGCTAACGACATCGGCTGCCCGCCGACCGGGGTCCAGGGGGCGGAGCCCCCGGTCGGCGAAGCCAGCCCGCCTCAACCAATCATGCTACGGCAATTCGCATCATCGGCGACCCGCTCTACCGTAGTCTCAGCAGCACGCTTTCCGCCGCCGTCAGATCGTTCGTGTCCAGGCCTTCCACGAACCATGTGAACACTGGTTCGAGCAGCGTGCGGGCCTCCTCGCGTCGTCCCTGGGCTTCCATCAGCTTTGCCAGATCGGTCGCGGCGCGCAGCTCGCTGGCACGCGCGCCTTGTTGGCGGCTCAATTCGAGTGATTGGGCGAGTTGCATTTCCGCTTCGTCAAGGCTGGGCTGCGGCATCGAAACAAGAAAATTGCCCTTCATGCGCAGTAACTCGGGCATGTAAATGAAATCGCCGTTTGTCACGACCTGACGCATGCTGTCGTCGATCAGTCGTATGCTTTCGCCAAACCGGCCGGTCGCGGCAAGCCCTTGTGCGAGTGAAAGGTTGAACGGCGCGGCCATCATTCCGTATCCTGCCGCTGGAAGCTCCCGCACGCAGTCCTGCAAGATATCGACTCCGGTCTGCGGGTCGCCGCGGCGGATCGCCAGCGTCGCTTTGAGACCGCGTCCCATCACCGCTTGGGCCGCCATGGAATGGGACCGCGCAATGGAGACAAACCAATCGCTGACCTTCTCAACGGTTTGCAGATCGCCGACCCAAAGGAACAGCAAAAAGGCGCGCGTCAAGAGTATGCTCAGTGTCGCTGGGTGCTCGATTTGCAAGGCATCCTCAAGCACCAGGTGCGCCTGTTCGACGCCCTGACGCGGATAGCCTTGCAAACACAGCGTATGCGCCAGACCCAGGCGGGCTGGAGCAACGATGTCAAACGCAAAATAGGCCCTGCCGGTGCGCTGTGCATGTGATTTGTTCTGTAACGTTGCCTCAAACTCCGCGCGGGCGCCCCCAAGGTCACCGACGAGATAGAGTGCGTTCGCCAACATGAAATGCGCCGACGCGAATGCGGCCGGGTCGCCAATGGCCTCGGCTACTGCTGAATTGCGCCGTGCGCATTGCAGCGCCATTCGACAATTCCCGTTCCGAAAGTAAAGGACGTTCAGCGCGCCGAGCAACCACATTTGATAAAGGACGTCGCGGCGATCCTCGGCGATGACAAGACTTCTATCCAGGGCGGCGCGCGCGCCATCGCCTCCCCGGCGTGTATACATCAGAGAATAACCCAGGCCGGCTTGCAAGCGCATTTCCGCGACCGTTCCGCGCTGGCTGCCGCCAAGGGCCAGCAGCGCCTGATCCGACCAGTGATAACATTCGGGCAGCAGTGACAGTGCCTGGAAAACCGGCACGGCGGCAACGGTAAGTCCAACACCGACGTCGACACCGCCCCCGTCGCCAGCGAAGGCCCAATGCAGGGCCGCGCGCAGATTATCAATTTCCCTGGCGTAGCAGGGCAGATCATCAGGCGCAACGAGTGGGCCCGCCATGGCAGGCGCGAGCATATCCCGGAAGAACTCGGCGTGCCGGCGAGCAATCCGATCGGTTTCGCCGCTCGCGGACAGTTTTTCGAGCCCGTAGGCTTTAATCGTCTCAAGCAATCGCCAGCGACCGTACGGTGCCGAAGCGTCCAGTGCTACCAGCGACTTGGCCGCCAGGCTTGCAATCCCTTCGGCAACAATCGCGGCCGTCGCGCCGGCATCGTCCATAACCGCCGTCGCGGCCTCGAGCGTGAAACCACCGCCGCAAATCGCCAGTCGACGCAGCAGGGTCTGTTCCGAGTCCGGCAACAGCTTGTAGCTCCAGTCCAGTGTCGCAAGCAGGGTCCGGTGCCGGGGCAGCGCCGTTCGGCGGCCGGCGGTAAGGAGGCCGAAGCGATTGCTAAGCAGGCTGGCCGTCTGCTGCAGCCCCAGCGTCGCGGCGCGCGCCGCCGCGAACTCGATGGCAAGCGGGATGCCGTCAAGCTGACGGCAGATCGCGGCGGCGAGCGGAAGATTTTGCGGGCGCCCGGACAACCCTGCGTCGAGCGCCACCAGTCTGGCGTTGAACAATTGCACGGCGCTGTACTCGTAACCGACTTGCTCGTCGTCCTGGCGTGGAGGCGGCACATCAAGTGGCGGGACTCGATAAACGTACTCGCCCTCGATCCGCAGAATTTCTCGGCTGGTCGCAAGCACCGATGCATTCGGGCACATACGGACGATTACTTCAGCGAGCCTGGCCGCGGCGTCGACAAGGTGTTCGCAATTGTCGAGGACGAGCAAAAACTTCTCTCTGTCGAGAGCCCGGGCCACGGAATCCGCGGAAATCTCGCGGCCCTCCATCCTCATCCCAAGCGCGGTCGAGACCGCCGCCGGAACAAGCGCGGGGTCCGACAGCGACGCCAGCTCAACAAGGCAGCAATCGCCCTCCAATGCCGGAAAGATGCCGCGCGCGACATCCAACGCCAGCACGCTCTTCCCGATCCCGCCCGGTCCGGTCAGCGTAACGACGCGATAGGCCGACAGCACATCCAGCAGGTGCTGCCGCGCGATGCTTCGGCCGATCAGGGCCGATCCCGCGCCCGGAACATTGGTTCGAAATGGCTGTTCTGGCTTGCGTTCCGCGGCACCGGTCTGGTGCCCCAGATCGGTCGCTTCGCGGACGTCCCAGCGCCCCAGCAGGCGGTAACCCCGGCCGGACTCCGTTTTCAGCAAGCCGCGGTCACTGCCGAGCGCCTTGCGGATGGCTGATATATGAAATTGGAGCGTGTTCTCCTCGACGAT
>JAATGE010000392.1 GCA_015654825.1 Rhodospirillales bacterium | reverse complement strand
TGCTCGCCAAAACAAATAGCTAGAGCGGCATGATGCAAGCTGGAGTATTTCCAGTCAGCCAGGGGCCGCTCTAGAGAAATCTCGTGGTTTGCCTCGCGGAGCCGCCAAAGGTTCGCTGCGCCGACCAGAGGCTCCGCGCCCTGGACCCCCGTCGGCGTGCCGCCGATGCCGTTAGCGCTGCGCGGCGGGAAATCTCCCCGACGATCGATGGGGCGCCCGGCGAGCGGCCCCTGGGGCTTAAGCTCACCGCGGCATTCTCGGGGCAGCGCCCTAGCCCTCCTCATCTTTCTACTTGCTTAACAGCGCAATCAGTCCGTCAAGTTGATCCAGCGATCGGTAATGGATCCGAACGCTGCCGCCCCTTCCGTCAAACGAAATCTGCACTTTCAACCCGAGCTTTTCGGACATATCCCGCTCCAACGCCTCGGTTTCCGGATCACGCGCATGCTGCCTGGCGCCGTCTCCGCCGGGTGCTGGCGAGGGCGCTTGCGGACGGCTCGTGGTTAATTGCTCCGTTTGGCGAACATTCAGTCCTTTTTCGATCACCAACCGCGCGGCCACCTCCGGGCTGGCATGGGCCAGTAGGGCGCGGGCGTGCCCAGCCGAGAGCGCGCCATCCTGCACCTGGGTGCGAACCGACTCGGGCAGTTGCAGCAATCGGATGCTGTTCGCGATATGGCTCCGCGATTTTCCCACCGCGGCTCCGAGCTGTTCCTGGGTTAGGCCGAATTCCTCGATCAGCCGCTTGTAACCTTCCGCCTCCTCAATGGCGTTCAAATCCTGGCGTTGCAGGTTTTCCACGAGGGACGCCGCCATGGCATCGCTGTCGGCCAGGTCGCGAACCAGCACCGGCACGTCGTGCAGGCCAGCCTGCTGCGCCGCCCGCCACCGCCGCTCGCCGGCAATAATCTGAAAGCGCTCCGCTTCCTTCGGATGATGGCGCGCCAGCAGGGGCTGCAAAATGCCACGGGCCTTGATCGACTCGACCAACTCAGCCATGGCGCCCGGCGCCATGCGAGTACGCGGCTGAAACGGGCCGGGCTCCAGCAAATCGATGGAAATCGATTGGATGGCACCTCCGCCGCCCGGGGCGGCCGGCCCGGCCGGGCTATCGCCGAGAAGCGCCGCAAGGCCGCGGCCGAGGCGTGGGCTGGCGCTCACGCCGCCACCCCGCCTTCGCGCCGCAACAGTTCGTCCGCCAGCCGAACATAGGCGAGCGCTCCGGGAGAACGGCTATCATATAACAGCACCGGCGTGCCGTGGCTTGGCGCTTCCGAAATCCGGACATTCCGCGGAATGACCGTGTCATAGACTCGGTCCCCAAAAAAGCTCCTCGCGTCGGCGACGACGAGATCGGACAGGTGGTTCCTCCGGTCGAACATGGTCAGTACGATACCCTGCAAGGTCAGAGCGGGATTCAGGCTACGCCTCACGCGATCGATCGTACGCACCAGTTGGCTAATACCCTCGAGCGCGAAGAACTCGCATTGCAGCGGCACCAGCACGGATGTAGCCGCGACCAGCCCATTGAGAGTGAGAAGCCCAAGGCTGGGCGGGCAGTCGATGACGATATGGCTGTAGCCGCGCGAAAACAGCGTCTTGAGCGCGCGCTTGAGCCGAAATTCGCGCTGATCCAGACCCACCAGCTCAACTTCCGCGCCCGCAAGGTCGGAGTCGGCGGGAATCACATCGAGCCGCTCGATTCCGCTCCGAGTGATCAGCGTGTCCGGGGCGATGCCCTCGATCAGCATGGCGTAGGTGCCCGACGCACGGGCCCGGTAATCGATCCCGACACCGGTGGAGGCGTTGCCCTGCGGGTCCAGATCGACCAGCAGCACCGAGTGGCCGGTATTGGCGAGTGCTGTCGCGAGATTGATGGCGGTGGTGGTTTTGCCAACGCCGCCCTTCTGGTTGGCGATGGCTAGAATGCGCGGCGGAACGAAGGTGGGACCGCCGGGCGAACCGGGAGCGGATTCAGGCACGCTGGACCTCACTCAACCTCAGGATAGCGCCATCCGGATGCGTGCGACTCGGGAAGCGCTCGACCCGCATGTTCCACTCCGCCCTGGCTGCGGTCAATTCTTGTTCGACGGCGGCACCCTTCGGAAAAAGCGCCACGCCTCCGGGGGCGACAAAACGATGCGCTAGGCTCAACAATTCGGGCAGCGGCGCCAGTGCGCGGGCCGTTACCAAGCCGGCGGGTGCGATATCCGCACCCTCGATACGCACGGCGTGAACTTTCGCCGGCGCTCCAGCCTCGCGCGCCGCCTCGCGCAGAAACGCCGCCTTGCGATGGTCCGCCTCCACGAGATCAAACCGAATTCCGGTTGCAATCGCCAACACAAGGCCGGGAAATCCTGCTCCAGAGCCCAAATCGATGCCTCGATCGGTGCCGGGAGGTATTAACGGCACCAACTGCAGCGAATCTTCGATATGACGCGCCCAAAGGCTCGCCTCGTCGGACCTGCCAACCAGGTTAATCCTTTGATTCCAGTTGAGGAGCAGCTCCGAGTATCCGACCAAGCGGTCCGTTGTTTCACGTGAAACACCCGCGCTCACGCCAGGACGATGTTTCACGTGAAACGTTGGCCCTGACCGCGCCGGACGTGACCGACAACCGCCATTACCGCGGGCGGGGTAATTCCAGGAACTCGGCCAAGCGCGCCAAACGACTTTGGCCGGGCCGCACCGAGCCGCTCGCGCATCTCCGCACTCAGTCCCCCAATGCCGTCGTAATCCAGATCATCCGGGAGCTGGATCGCCTCGCTCGCTCGCAATTGCCGCGCCTCCGCCGCCTGGCGCGGTAGATAGCCGCTATATTGGGCCTCCACCTCAAGTTGCTGCCGAACCCGGGCCGTCAAATCGACCAGCCACGGAAACGCCGCCTCGACGGCGCCCGCAGGTAGCGAGCGGCCCAACAGATCGAACACACCACGCCGCTGCCCGTTCGCCTTCACGTCCAGGCCGACCCGGGCCAATGCGTGCGAGGGCTGCAAATCCTCCCGGGCCCGCGCCACCGCGTCCGTGGTTTCGGATTGAAATAGACCGAATTGCGCTTGTCGCTCCGCACCGACGCACCCAATCGCCACGCCGATCGGCGTCAGCCGCAAATCGGCGTTATCGCAGCGCAACGTCAGCCGAAACTCGGCCCGCGACGTAAACATGCGGTACGGCTCAGTCACGCCGTGCGTGGTCAGGTCATCGACCATGACGCCGATATAGCTCGACGCCCGATCCAGAATCAGCGGCACCGTCCCGGAAGCGCGGCATGCAGCATTGATGCCCGCCAGCACCCCCTGCGCCGCGGCCTCTTCGTTCCCCGTCGTGCCGTTGATCTGGCCGGCGAGAAACAACCCCGGCAACGCGCGCAACTCGAGCGACGGCCCCAACGAACGCGGATCGACATAATCATATTCCACAGCATAGCCCGGCCGCACGATACGCGCCCGCTCCAGCCCGGGTATCGTCGCCAGCATCAGTTGCTGCACCTCCACCGGCAAACTGGTGGAGATTCCATTCGGATAGACCAGGTCGCTCTCCAGCCCCTCCGGCTCCAGAAAAATCTGGTGCCGCTGCCGGTCGGCGAACCGGCTCACCTTGTCCTCGATCGACGGGCAGTAGCGCGGGCCGCGCCCCGCAATCGCCCCACCATAAACTGCCGAAAGATGGATGTTGTCACGAATGACGCGATGCGTTTCCGGCGTTGTCGCCACCACGCGGCACGCCACCTGCGGCGTTTCGATCCGCTCGGTCATAAAGCTGAACGGCTCGGGGATCGCATCCCCCGGGTCCGCCATCAGTGTCTCCCAATCAATACTGTCACGTGCCAGGCGCGGCGGCGTGCCAGTCTTCAACCGACCCATCGGCAGCCCGAGCCGAAGCAGCGTTTCGGCCAGCGCCACCGAAGGCGCCTCCCCGACCCGCCCCGCCGGCGTCTGCCGCATGCCGACATGAATCATGCCACGTAGGAACGTCCCGGTCGTCAGCACCGCCGCCCCACACCCGATCCGTCGGCCAGAGGCACAAACGACGCCCGCAAGCCGCCCGCCCGCATCGATCACCAAATCCTCGGCAACGTCCGCCCGCAAAGTCAGGCACCCGGTCTCCGCCAGCGCCACCTGCACCGCCCGACGATACAAAACCCGATCCGCCTGGGCCCGAGGGCCGCGAACCGCCGGCCCCTTCGATCGGTTCAATAGTTTGAAATGAATACCCGCCTGGTCCGCCGCCCGGCCCATCACCCCGTCCAGCGCGTCCACCTCGCGCACCAAATGCCCCTTTCCGATCCCCCCGATCGAGGGGTTGCAGGACATTTCGCCAATCGTCTCCAGCCGATGGGTCAGCAGCAGCGTGCGCGCACCCATCCGCGCGGCGGCAGCAGCCGCCTCCGTGCCGGCATGCCCGCCACCCACCACCACTACGTCGAAATTTTCGTCGAACATGCGCCGCCCAAGCCGTCACTTGCCGATGCAAAATGCACCAAACACCGTGTCCAAAATGGCTTCTACATCAACGGCGCCGGTAATGCGCCCCAGCGCCTGCATGGCCGCCCGCAATTCCTCACCGCGCAACTCGGGCAACACGGCGCCATCCGCGGCGCAAAGTGCCGCCGCCGCCTCCCGCAGCGCCGCCGCATGCCGGCTTTGGCTCAGCACCGCCGGTCCGGCCGCCTCCGTCAGCGCCCTCACCGCACCCTCCAGCACGCAGCGCAACGCCCCAAGTCCGGCGCCCGTTACGATACTCACCCCGAGCGCCCCCTCCATGGCCGGACTCAAATCAATTTTATTCGCCACCAGCAGGGCTGCGGCGCCAGGCACCGCTTCAGGTCGGCTCGCATCCACAACATGCACCACCAGATCGGCGCACTCCGCCCGCGCGCGCGCTCGCCGCACCCCCTCCGCCTCCACCGGATCATCGGTTTCGCGCAAACCTGCCGTATCGATCAGCGTCACCGGCACCCCGGCCAACTCCAACGACACCTCCAACGCGTCCCGCGTCGTGCCTGGCGTCGCCGCCACGATCGCCACGTCCCGCTCCGCCAACGCGTTCACCAACGAGGACTTGCCCACATTGGGCGCCCCGGTCACCGCAATCACCAAACCATCGCGCACCCGCGCGCCACGCCGCGAATCCTGCTCCGCCGCCCCAAGCTCCGCCGCCAGCGCACGGATGTCCCCAACCAGCGCCTGCTCAACATCCGCCGGCAAATCCTCATCGGGAAAATCGATCAGCGCCTCCTGCCACGCCAGCATTCGCCGCAACCGCTCCGCCCAACCGGCCACCACCTGGCTTTGCGCGCCTTCCATCTGCCGCAAGGCCTGCCGCCGCTGCGCTTCCGTCTCCGCCGCCACCAGGTCGGCCACCCCCTCGGCCTCGAGCAGGTCCATGCGCCCATGCAGGAAGGCCCGGCGCGAGAACTCCCCAGGCTCCGCCGGCCGCGCGCCCGCCGCCACCAGCGCCGCCGCCACCGCCCGCACTACCGCCCGCCCGCCATGCACATGCAACTCGGCGGAATCCTCGCCGGTGTAACTTGCCGGTCCCGGCATCCACAGCAGCAAGCCGCGATCGATCACCTCTCCGTCGGCCGCCCGGATACGCCGCAGCACCGCGCGACGCGGCGGGGGCAACTTGCCGCACAGTATCTCTACGGTACCGGAACTTTCTTCTCCCGTAACACGAATCACGCATACCGCGGATCGCACCGCGCCGCTCGCTACCGCAAAGATCGTACCGGAATCCATTGTTGTAGAAATATCCTGGAAGATTAGATACCGAAGGCCAGGGCTCTGCCCTGGACCCGCTGGGGCCTGAGGCCCCAGACCCCCGTTCATTGGAGGGGAACGGCGAAACCCAAAAAACCCTATCCGGTCCTGGCTACGCCGGGGAGACGATGTAGAGCCGCGCAGCGCTAAATGGGGTCTGAGGACTTGTCCCCAGCGGGGTCCAGGTGCAGAGCCCCTGGCCTTCCTAAACCACCCCGCCCCGGCAGCATCAATCGCGGCACCCGCCCGCCCTCTAGCAAATGCGCCCGCAGCACCTCATCCACATCCGTTTCGTTCTCAACACGATACCACACCCCCTCCGGGTACACCACCACACACGGCCCGAGCTCGCATCGATCCAGGCACTGCGCGCCGTTCACCCGCGCGCGCCCCACGCCCAATTCCTTCGCCCGCACCTTCATGTAGTCGCGCAATCGTTCCGATCCCCGCGCCGCACAGCTCCCCTTCGGATGTCCATCCGGGCGCCGGTTCACGCACACGAAAACATGAAAATCGAAATACAACGGCGGATCGCCCGCCTGCCTCTCACCCACGCATCCAACTCCCGGTCAGCCACCGCTTCGCATCCAGCGGCGCATACCCTATCTGCTCACCGGCAACCCCCGGGGCAAGCACCGCTCATGCCAGCCGACGCCAACCTGCTCGCGCGCGAAAAATCGCCCTACCTGCTGCAGCACGCCCACAACCCCGTGCACTGGCACCCCTGGGGCCATGCCGCGCTGCAGGCGGCCCAGGCGGAGCAGAAACCAATTCTGCTCTCGGTGGGCTACGCCGCCTGCCACTGGTGCCACGTCATGGCCCACGAATCCTTCGAAGACCCCGAAACGGCCGCCCTGATGAACCGCCTCTTCGTCAGCATCAAGGTGGACCGGGAAGAACGGCCGGACATCGACCACATCTACATGTCCGCCCTCCACGCCCTCGGCGAGCAAGGCGGCTGGCCGCTGACGATGTTCCTCACACCGGACGGCACCCCCTTCTGGGGTGGCACCTACTTCCCCCCCGAGCCGCGCTGGGGCCGCCCCTCCTTCCGCCAAATTCTGCAAGCCGTCGCCGACGCCTACCGCGCCGGCGACAAATCCGTCGCCACCAACGGCGCCACACTGAAACGCGCGCTCGCCGCCGCGTCCGCCACCACGCCCGGCGACGCACCCGGCCCCGCACTCCTCGCCAGCGTCGCCCACGCCTATCTGCGCGTCACGGACCCGGTCCATGGCGGCCTGCGCGGCGCCCCGAAATTCCCCAACGCCCCGATCTTCCGCTTCCTCTGGCAGCACGGCCAGCGCACCGGCGAGCCGGAAATCGCTGCCGCCGTGCACCTCATGCTGCGCCGGATGTCGCTCGGCGGCATCTACGATCATCTCGGCGGCGGCTACGCCCGCTACAGCACGGATGCGCAATGGCTCGCCCCGCATTTTGAGAAAATGCTTTACGACAACGCCCAACTTCTCGAACTTTTGGCCTTCGCCCAGGCCGCCGCGCCGGATCCGCTCTATGCCGCCCGCGCCACTGAAACGGTCGCCTGGCTTACCCGCGACATGATGACCAACGGCGCCTTTGCCTGCGCCGAGGACGCCGACAGCGAAGGCGAGGAAGGCAAATTCTATGTGTGGTCCGACAGCGAAATCGGGGCCCTGCTAGGCCCCGACGCCGCTTCCTTCGCCGCCGCCTACGACGTCACCCCCAACGGCAACTGGGAGGGTAAAACCATCCTCCGCCGCGTCACCCCGCCGGGCAACGAAGCCGCGGAAGCCGCCCTCGCCCACGATCGCGCGCGCCTGTTCACCGCCCGCGCCACCCGCCCCCGCCCCGGCCGCGACGACAAGATCCTCGCCGACTGGAACGGCCTGATGATCGCCGCCCTCGCCCGCGCCGCCGCGATCTTCCGCGAGCCCGCCTGGCTCGCCCTCGCTTCATCGGCCTACCGGAACCTGCGCGCGCTGCTCACGACGCCGGACGACCGCCTCCACCACGCCTGGCGCGACGGAACCATCACGGCGGCCGGCCTGCTGGATGACCACGCGGCCATTGCCCGCGCCGCCCTGGCGCTATTCGAATCCACCGGCGACCAGACCTACCTCACCGACGCGCAAAATCTGGCCGCCTCCGCCCTCGTCTGGTTCGCCGACACCGACGGCAGCTTTTACACCACCGCCAGCGACGCCCCGGATGTCCCCGCCATCCGTCCGCGCACCGCCGCCGACAACGCCACCCCCAACGCCAACGGCCTGATGGCGGAGGTCTTTGCCCGCCTCCATCACCTCACCGGCGACCCCGCCTGGCGCACCCGCGCCACCGCCATCATCACGTCCTTCAGCGGCGCCGCGGACAAGATCGCCGCGCAGTCCACACTGCTCGCCGCCGCCGACCTGCTGGAAAACGCCACAACCATCGTCGTCGCCGGCGACCCCGCGACACCCGAAGCCCAGGCCCTTCTCGCCGCCGCCCTGGCATCGCCCGACCCAGCAACGATCGTGCTCCGCGCGCCGCCGGACACGCAGTTGCCCGCGCTACACCCGGCTTTCGGCAAATCGCCGCCGGCCCACGCGGCAGCCGCGGCGTTCCTGTGCCGCGACGGCGTGTGCGGCATGCCTGTGTTGAATGCGGAATCGTTGATTGTTCAAGGCCAGGGCTCTGCCCTGGACCCGTCACGCCGGAGGCGTGCTTCGCACGACGGGGCCCTATACCAACGGCCTTAAATTTTGACCTGTCAAAGGCCAGGGCTCTGCCCTGGACCCGCTGGGGCCTGAGGCCCCAGACCCCCATTAGCGCTGCGCGGCTTTTCATCGTCGCCCCGGCGAAGCCCATACCAACGCGGCTTTCAGGCTTCGCCGTTCCCCCCCCACTTCCTAATGAATGGGGGTCTGGGGCCGTCGTGCGCAGCACGCTCTCGCGTGACGGCCCCAGCGGGTCCAGGGCAGAGCCCTGGCCTTCCTTCCATACCCGCAACCACCCGACCCGGTTCCCATCACGCATGATGATGCACAACCG
>JAATGE010000055.1 GCA_015654825.1 Rhodospirillales bacterium | reverse complement strand
CCGGGAATCCAGGGGCAGGCCTCGGGGAAATCGATTTGCCAGCGCGGACCGCCATCGATCGACGGCCGGATCGGCGCCGGCCGGAATGGTTTCAATGTGCCGATCCCGGCGGCGGCGAGATCGCGCGCCACGCCACGCACACTGAAACAATCGCCGCGGTTCGGCGTGACGCTGATGTCGATGATCGGGTCGTCGAGTCCCGCGTAGGTCACATAGGGAACACCGACCGGCGCGTCCTCGGCCAGTTCGATGATGCCGGCGTGATCCTCGCCGAGACCCATTTCGCGAGCCGACAACAGCATGCCCGCACTTTGCACGCCGCGGATTTCGCCGACTTTCAGCGTAATGCCGGTACCCGGCATGACCGCACCCGGCGGCGCGAACACCGCCCCCATGCCGGTGCGCGCATTCGGTGCACCGCACACGACCTGGATTTCGGCACCGGTTCCCGCGTCGACGCGGCACACACGCAGCCGGTCCGCGTTCGGATGCTGCACCGCCTCGATCACGCGCGCGGTACGGAACGGCGCCAGCGGCGCGGCCGGGTCGATGACCTGCTCCACCTCCAGCCCAATCGCCGACAATTTTTCGGTCAGGCGATCGAGCGTCGCATCCGTTTCCAGATGCTCGCGCAGCCAGCCGAGGGTGAATTTCATGCCCCAAAACCCTCGTGCAGCATCACCGGACTGAGGGCGGAAAATCCATAGTGCCGCAGCCAGCGAATATCGCTGTCGAAGAACGGCCGCAGGTCGGGCATGCCGTATTTCAGCATCGTGACGCGTTCCACGCCCATGCCGAACGCAAAGCCCTGCCACTCGCGCGGATCGATACCGGCATTCGCCAGCACGTTCGGATGCACCATGCCGCTGCCGAGGATTTCCAGCCAGTCGCCGCCGGCGCCGATGTCGCCGGTCTTGCGGTTCCAGCCGATATCCACCTCCATGCTCGGTTCGGTGAACGGGAAATAGCTGGCGCGAAACCGCACCGGCAGCGTCGCGATGCCGAAGAACGCGCGCAGAAAATCGATGATGCAGCCTTTCAGATGGCCCAGCGTAATGTCGCGGTCGAGCACCAGTGCCTCGCACTGATGGAACATCGGGCTGTGCGTCGCATCATGGTCGGCGCGATAGGTGCGGCCAGGCACGATCACGCGGATCGGCGGCGCCTGGCCCAGCATCGTGCGCACCTGCACCGGACTGGTGTGGGTGCGCAACACGCGCGCCGGGCCACCCTCGATGCCGGGCAGATAGAAAGTGTCGTGATCGTCGCGGGCCGGATGATGCGCCGGAATATTCAGCGCCGAGAAATTATGCCAATCCGTTTCGATATCAGGACCTTCGCCGACGGAAAATCCCATGGCGCCGAAAATCGCCGCCATTTCCTCGAGCGTCCGGCTGATCGGGTGGATCAGGCCGGCGGGAGCTTCCGGCGGCGGCAGGCTGATATCCATGCGCTCGGACAGCAGCCGCGTGGCGATCGCCGCGCGCTCCAATCCCTCGCGCCGCGTTTCGAGCGCCGCGGCGATATCGTCCTTCAAGCTGTTCAGTGCCGCGCCGCGGGCGCGCCGCTGCTCCGGCGGCGTGGCGCCGAGTTGCTTCAGCAGTTGCGTCAGCGCGCCGGACTTGCCCAGCACCTGCACGCGCACCGCATCCAGCGCGCCGAGGTCGGCGGCCGCGTCCACTCCGGCAAGGAATTGCGACCGCAGCGTGTCGATATCGTCAACCATAAACGATCCTATCGGCGGCGGCGTGCCGCCGCTGTCGTTAGCGCTGCGCGGCGGGTGTCTGCTGCTCTGAGATTACAGGTCACGAGCGCGAGGTTAAGCTCGGTGTGGATGTCGGACTCGGAGCGAATGAAATTGGGGTCTGGGGCCGTCGTGCGCAGTACGCTAGCGCGTGACGGCCCCAGTGGGGTCCAGGGGCAAAGCCCCTGGCCTTACTTGCCTATCCCAACGCCGCCTTAGCCTTCTCAACGATAGCCGCAAACGAAGCCGCATCGTCATAGGCGATCGCCGCCAGCACTTTGCGGTCGATTTCGATGCCGGCCTTGTTCAGCCCGTCGATGAACCGGCTGTAGGTCAGCCCGTGTTCGCGCACCGCCGCATTGATCCGCTGGATCCACAAGGCGCGGAAATCGCGCTTCTTAACCCGGCGGTCGCGGTAGGCGTACTGCAGCGACTTTTCCAGCCGCTCCAGCGCGATGCGATAATTCGTCGAGCTGCGGCCAAAAAAGCCCTTGCTCTGGGAGAGAACCTTCTTGTGCCGGGCATGAGTGGTCGTGCCCCGTTTTACGCGTGCCATTAATCTATCCTCCGCGGGGCGTTACAGGCCGTAGGGCGTCCATTGCTTCACCGTGCGTGCGTCCATATCGGTCAGCGTCTGGCTGCCGCGATTGGTACGCTTGGCCTTCTGGCTGCGCGCCGACAGGTTGTGGCGCTTCTTGCCCGGGCCGGCGAGCACCTTGCCGGTGCCGGTGATCTTGAATCGCTTCTTGACGGAGGACTTGGTCTTCAGTTTGGGCATTTGCGGTCTCCTATGGTCTGGATCGTGCTTTGACCCCTGAAGGAGGGCGCCCGGCGCCCAGCACGATAGTCGCGGCCGGGCATGCCCATTTCAGGCCCGGACGCGCGAACAAGCCGCGGCCTATAGCCGCCGGCCCCGCCGACCGCAAGGTGCAAAGCCAATCATGGGTGAGACACGGCGCCATAAAAAGCGGCCGGGGGGAGGGGCCCCCCGGCCGTGCTAAAATAAGCCGCGGCTCAAATCGAGGGTTCAGGCAGCCGCGCGGGCCACCAGAAGAACCACCCCCGCGCTGCTTGCCGCAAAAAGCAGCATCGCGAGGCTAAACAGCACCGCCGGCTGAACGCGAATAATCGCGCCGGTAATCCACGAAGTGATGAAATGGGCCGGGCCGCGGGGCTTGATGGCCCACGCGGCATAGGCGCGGCCCGATCCCGGAGCGAGGAGCAGGCCGGCGTCTATGGTAAAACTCTCGGGCATTAAAATCTCCGGGCTGAACGCGGTGAACGCGACGACCGGAAGATGCCGAGCTCCGCAGCAAAACTCTTTGGCGACGAGCTTAAGCGATCTGAAAAATTATGAATGGAGCCGCTGTGGGTGGGCGCGGCAACAAGGGAGTAATACCAACGGCCTTAAATTTTGACCTGTCAAAGGCCAGGGCTCTGCCCTGGACCCGCTGGGGCCAGTAGGCCCCAGACCCCCATTAGCGCTGCGCGGCTTTTCAT
>JAATGE010000549.1 GCA_015654825.1 Rhodospirillales bacterium | reverse complement strand
GGGCGAGCTAGTGCTGCCGTGACCCGTCACGCCCGGTTTAGCTCGGCCGTTTCCGCAAGTTGTATCTGCTGCCGGTCAAAAATTCACAGGCTCTCTGCCCCCTGGACCCCCGACGGCGTGCCGCCGCTGTCGTATGCGCTGCGCGGCGGGAATCTTCTGTGCCGTCTCGCGAAACCGTGGCTATGGCCCAACGGCTCGCAGCCGATGCCTGTCTCGGAACAGATAAAATGGGGTCTGGGGACTTGTCCCCAGCGGGTGCAGGGCAGAGCCCTGGCCTTCCTTTTGATCTCTCGGCTTACTGGGCGCTGTCCAGCCGCTCCGGCTCGGGGGACTGGTCCGCGCCGGGCTCAACGGGCAACGCCTCTGGCGCCGCTTCCCTGGCTCCAAAATTCTCCGCCAGCGTTTTCTCGAGCCAGAACGCCGTAATACCCTCCGTCCGATCCGCGGCGCCGGCCACCGCTTCGGCGGCCTCGGCCGACATGCCTTCGTCGAACGGCAGCAGGCCGCCGGCCAGCGACACTGTTCCGTCCACCCGCAGCACGCGCGCCGCGAGTGCGCATCCGACCGGCAGCGCGCGTGACAGGGCGACCGCTTCCACCCCCACTTTCTCACCGGGCGGCAGCAGATCGCGCAGCGTCAGCCCCACGCCCACCGATACCGCGTCGATTTCGTACAGGCCGATCCGGCTATCCCGCACCGCTTCCAGTTGTCGCCGCGCCAGCGCGCCGAGTTTCCAGCCATGCCGCTTCAGGTAGGCGTCGGTCAGATTCCGCCCCTCCGCCAGCGTGCGGCCCATCAGATCCTCGACCACGCAAGTGAACATCAACGCGTAGACCTGCTGATCGAGCAGGCGCGGCAGGTCGCCGACAGCCAGGTTCCGCGCCGTGCAGGTCGATTGCACGTGCGCCAGCAGCCGTTCCTGCAATGCATCGACGAAACCCTCGGCGCTGATGAATTTCACCACGCCATCCAGCAGGTTTTTGTCCTTCGCCATGATTACTCCGCTTCCGGGCCGAACACCCGGGCAAAAATCCCATCTACTTCACGCAGGTGCAGGCGCGAATCCATCGCGGCGTCCAGCACCGCCGGTGCCACCCTGCCGGCGACTTCGGCGTCCGCATCGAGGTTTTCACGAAAGCTCCTGGCGCCGGGCGCGCCGAGCCGCGTCCAGGTCGCCATCGCATTGCGCTGCACGATCGCGTAGGCATCCTCGCGGGAAATGCCCGCCCGGGCCAGCGCCAGCAGCACCTCGCCGCTGTGCACGACGCCGCCGAGGCTTTCCAGGTTCGCCAGCATGCGCTCCGGATATATCAGCAGCTTGTCCATCATGCCGGCCAGCCGCGCCAGCGCGAAATCCAGCGTCACCGTGGCATCCGGCGCAATACCGCGTTCCACGCTGGAATGGCTGATATCGCGCTCGTGCCACAGCACGATGTTTTCCAGCGCCGGGATTACGGCGCTGCGCACCAAGCGTGCCAGACCGCACAGATTCTCCGATAGCACAGGGTTGCGCTTGTGCGGCATCGCACTGCTGCCCTTCTGCCCCTGGTGGAAAAACTCCTCCGCCTCGCGCACTTCGCTGCGCTGCAGGTGGCGCACTTCCGTCGCCAGCCGCTCCACGGCGCCGGCAATGAGCGCGAGCACGGCGAAGAACATGGCATGGCGGTCGCGCGGAATGATCTGGGTAGAGACCGGCTCCACGCCGAGCCCGAGTTTTTCGGCGACGTGGGCCTCCACGCGCGGGTCGACATGCGCGAAGGTGCCGACGGCACCGCTGATGGCGGCCACGGCGATTTCGCCGCGCGCGGCCCGCAGGCGCGCGCGGCCACGGTCGAATTCGGCGTAGTGGCCCGCCAGCTTGACGCCAAAACTGGTAGGCTCGGCATGAATGCCGTGGCTGCGCCCGATCGTCAGCGTGTATTTGTGCTCCAGCGCGCGGCGTTTCAGCGCCGCCAGCACGTCCTCCAGGTCCGCCAGCAGCAGGTCGGCCGCCTGCGTCAGTTGCACCGCGAGGCAGGTATCCAGCACGTCGCTGCTGGTCAGCCCAAGGTGCACGAAGCGGCTCTCCGGCCCGATCTTTTCGGCCAGCCAGGTCAGGAAGGCGATCACGTCGTGACGGGTTTCGCGCTCGATCTCGTCGATGCGCGCGACGTCGCCCGGCCCGATCGCGGCCAGCGCTGCGTCGCCCCGCTGCCGGATGGCATCCGCCGCGGCCTGCGGGATGGTGCCGATACGCGCCATCGCCTCGCACGCCAGCGCTTCGATCTCGAACCAGATGCGATAGCGGTTTTCCGGCGCCCAGATGGCTTCCATGATAGGGCGGGTGTAGCGGGGGATCATCCTGGTCTCCGGGCGCCGCCTGGCCGGGGCAGGCCGTCTGGGCGGGCAGTAGGGGCGGATCGGCGTGAGGGCAAGGGCATGAGCTTTGGTCGAATGGGTCCGCTATGCGCCGCCCGCCCGCCCTGCCGGGCCTGAGGCATGCCGCGCCAGCTGCTGCTGCATATCGGCGTACCGAAGACGGGAACGACATCGATCCAGCGCGCGCTATCCGCCGAGCGGGCCGCGTTGTCCCGGCACGGCGTCTGTTATCTTGCCGGCCCCGGCCTCCCGGTGCCGCAATTCCTGCACCGCGCGGCGCTTGCCCATGGTCGGCGGGACACGCGGATGGCGCGCTTCCGGCACGAGCTCGGCAGGCAGCTGGCAGCGCAGCCCGCGGACGTCGGGACCGTGCTGCTATCGGCGGAGCAGTGCAGCCTGTTTCTGCGAAGTCCGGCAGAGATCGAATGCCTGCGCGCCTGGCTCGCACCGCTTTTTGAAACGATACGGATTATCATCTATCTCCGCCGGCAGGACGCGCTGGCATCAAGCCTCTATGCCCAGATGCTACGCCGCGGCGTCGTCGAACCGCCCGCGCTCGACACCGGCCGCGAAGAGCTGTCCGCGCTCTACGACTACGCCACGCTGCTCGAAAGATGGGCCGCCGTGTTCGGCCGCGCCGCACTCGTGCCACGCATTTTCGAACGCCAGTCGCTGCCCGGCGGCGATGTCGTGCAGGATTTCTGGCAGGCGTGCGGCCTCGCCGCCGATCTCCCTGAGCGCCGCGCCGGCACCGACATCAATCCATCGATGAGCACGCAGGGTCAGGCCCTGCTATTGGAGGTAGGGCGCATGCTGCAGGCACAGGGCGGCACAACACCGGTCCGCGACGCGGCGTGGACCAGGCTCGCCGCCATGGTGACGGAGCTCTATCCGGGCCGCGGCTGGCAGCCGTCGCGCACCGAGGCAGCGTCCTTCATGGCGCGCTACGAAGCCGGCAACGAGGCGGTGCGCGGCACCTGGTTTCCCGACCGCTCCAGGCTGTTCAACGCCGACGGCGCCGATCTGCCGGAAGCGCCGGTGTCGCTCGAAAACCTGCCGACGCTCGAAACAGCGTCTTCGGTCCTCATGCGGGCACTGCGCGATCTGATCGCGGCGGAAGCCGCCATCGAAGGCGATTCAGAGGTGAAGCGGAATTCCCGGCGATTACAGCGCATGCAGCGGGAGCGAAGCGCATGACCGACGCATTGATCGCCCTTGCGCAGGTGGTGCTGATCGACATCACGCTCGCCGGCGATAATGCCGTGGTCGTCGGCATGGCGGTGGCCGGCCTGCCGGCCCGCGAACACGCGCGCGCCATTGCGATAGGCGTGGCGGCCGCCGCGCTGATCCGCGTCGCGCTGTCGCTGGTCGCGGTGCGGCTGCTTGCCGTCATCGGCCTGACGCTCGCCGGCGGGCTACTGCTGGCCTGGGTATGCTGGAAAATGTTTCGCGAACTGCGGGCCCCCAGGAGCGAGCCGGAAGGCGGCAATGTGCCGCAGAAAACCCTGCGCCAGGCGATCGTGCAGATCGCGCTGGCCGATGTGTCGATGAGTCTGGACAACGTCCTGGCGGTCGCGGGTGCCGCGAAGGGGCACACCTGGGTGCTCGTAGGCGGCCTGGCCCTGTCCGTCGTGCTGATGGGTGTCGCCGCCAGCCTGCTGGCGCGGCTGCTGCAGCGACATCGCTGGATCGCCTGGGTCGGCCTCGCCGTGGTGGCGTTCGTTGCCGTGCGCATGATCTGGGAAGGATCGTCGCAGGTGGCCGGGGCGATGGGGATTTAGTCTAGTTCCGAAGAAAGGCCAGGGCGCTGCCCTGGACCCGTCACGCGTAAGCGTGCTTCGCACGACGGGGCCTGGAGGCCCCAGACCCCCGTTTAGGGTTGCTCGGTGGGCAGGTGGCCGTCTGGGCCTGCGAGCCTGACCATGGTCGCGGGAGAGATGGTCGATTCCAGCAGACCCACCGGGTGAGGCGTCGCCGCCTGCGCCCTACTCCCACTCCGCCAGCATGG
>JAATGE010000592.1 GCA_015654825.1 Rhodospirillales bacterium | reverse complement strand
GTATGGGGCTCTGCCCCTGGACCCCGCTGGGGCCAGTAGGCCCCAGCCCCCATTTAGCGCTGCGCGGCTTTTCATCGTCTCCCTGGCGGAGGCAGCAAATGACTCGGATTTTCAGGCTTCAACGTCTCCCTCCATGAACTTGGGTCTGGGGCCTCAGGCCCCAGCGGGTGCAGGGCAGAGCCCTGGCCTTCCCTTTCTCGCTGGTCACGGCCCCCACCTGGCATCAGGCGGACTTGTTCAGCGCGGTCCATGCGGCCAGCGAGTCCATGTAATCCCGCCAGCGCGCGATCTTGCGGTTTTCGATCGTGGCGATCGAGACGAACCTATTGTCGTAAGCCGCTCCGGTGGCAAGCGCCTTGCCGTGAACTTGGTATTCGAGCGTCACGACCCGGCCGTTATCGGAAGGATGCACGATCAGCGAGTCGCCGTGATCGAGCCGGATGTTGCGTCCGTACCCGGAATAGAGTGCCATGAGATTGGCGCGGCCGTGCGTTTCCCGCGGCCAGCCGGGGAATTCATAGAGAAACTCGAATAGAACATCGTCGGCGAGAGTGTCGAAATAGTGTTCGCCGTCGACAAACTCCGCGAGGCCCCGCATGACCACTTCGAAAAACGGGTCGAGTGCGGAAAAAGCCGCGTAATCGGTTTTGCGCATCTGTTGCTCCTCGGGCTCGGCCCGGATGTGGGCAGGAAGCATCGGTAATCGATCGGCGGCAGTACGCCCGTCGCCGCTGGCGCCTCAGCTTTCGTAGCGTGCCCGCAATACTTTCTTGTCCAGCTTGCCAACGCTTGTTTTCGGAATCGTTTCGACGAACTCGATGCGCTCCGGCACGGCGTATTTGGATATCTCGCCGCTATCCACGTGCTTCATTACTTGTGCGCGCAGCGCCTCCGGGTCGTGCGGCGCGTCCTGGCGGGCGACGACGATCGCCATCGGGCGTTCGCCCCAGCGCGCATCCTTGACGCCGATGACGGCGACTTCGGCGACCGACGGGTGTTCCGCGATGAAATCCTCGACGTCGAGGCTGCTGACCCATTCGCCGCCGGTTTTCACGACGTCCTTGATACGGTCGGTGATTTGCAGGAAACCGTACTGGTCGACGGTGCCGATATCGCCGGTGTGCAGCCAGCCGCCTTCCCATAGTTTGGCGCTGGCTTCGGGATTGTTGGTATAGCCGCGGGTAAGCCAGGGCGACCGCAGCACGACCTCGCCGGCGGTGCGGCCGTCGTGCGGCAGCGGATTGCCGTCGAGGTCGAGGATTTGCAGATCCACCAGCGGCGCCGGACGGCCGGCACGGCAGCGGTAGGTCAGTTCGGTTTCCCCGCCGTCGGCGAGTTCCGGCGTCAGCATCGCGAGCGTGGCGATCGGTCCGGTTTCGGACATGCCGTAGCCGGCAAATACGTCGACGCCGCGATCGAGCAGTGTTTTCGCAAGGGTACGCGGCAGGGCGCTGCCACCGATCACCAGGTGCCAGCCGCGTAAATCGAGATCCCCGGCAGCGGACAGGAACATCTGGATCAGCGTCGGCACGCAGTGTGAAAACGTGACCTTTTCTTCGACGAACAGTTTTACCAGCAGATCGGGCGCGTAGCGGCCGGGATAGACCTGCTTCATGCCGCGCACGGTGGCGCTGTACGGATTGCCCCAGGCGTGCACGTGAAACATCGGGGTGATCGGCATGTAGACGTCGGCCGAGGTGAGCGTCAGCGTTCCAAGCAGGGTCAGCGTGTGCAGCACGATCTGGCGGTGCGAGTAGTAGACGCCCTTCGGCAGGCCTGTAGTGCCGGTGGTATAGAAAGTAGTGGCTTTCGTGTGTTCGTCGAAATCGGGAAACACATGCATAGGATCGGCGGCGGCGAGCAGGGCTTCGTATTCGCCTTCCCAGGCGATGCCCGGCGGCACATGCCCGTCGTCATCGATGCAGATGAAGCGGTTGGCCGTGCTGAGCTGGGGCAGCAGCGATTCGAGCAACGGCAGAAACTCGGTGTTGCAAAGGATGACGTCGGCGCCGGCATGATTGAGCGTGTAGAGGATCTGTTCCGGCGACAGGCGAATATTCACCGTCTGCAGCACGCAGCCGAGCATAGGAATGGCAAAGAAACATTCCAGGTAGCGGTGGCTGTCCCAATCCATCACGGCGACGGTCTGGCCGGGCGCTACGCCGAGGCTGGTGAGCGCGCTGCCGAGGCGGCACACCCGCTCGCCGAACTGCCGGTAGGTCAGACGCAGCCGGTCGCGATAGACGATTTCCCGATTTGGATATTGGCGCAGCGGCGTGATCAGAAGCTGCTTGATGATCAGGGGAAATTCGTAGGCGCTCACCTTGTTTGCCGCTCCGCTGGACGTTGTTTGCCGGTGCTCGTAACCTGAACCAACCGGGGCCGGCAGGCAACCTGGGTCGGAGCCTTCGCCCATGAACCTGTACGACCGATATGTGCTGCCGCGGCTGCTGGCGCTGGTAATGCGCCAGGAACTGTTCGTGCCCTTCCGCAAGCGGATCGGTGCCGCGGCGCAGGGGCGCGTACTCGAAATCGGCATCGGCTCCGGCCTGAACCTGCCATTCTACGGGCCCGCCGTGCGCGAAGTCACCGGTGTCGATCCGTCCCCGGTGCTGCTGCGGCTGGCGGGCGATCGCGCGGCCGGCCTGAAGCTGGCGCTGGCGGTGCGGCAGGGACCGGCGGAGACGCTGCCGTTCGACGATGGCAGCTTTAATACCGTCGTGACGACGTGGAGCCTGTGCACGATCGGCGACCCGGTGGCGGCGTTGCGCGAAGTGCGGCGCGTGCTGGCGCCCGGCGGGCGGCTGCTGTTCGCGGAGCACGGGCTGTCGCCGGATGCGTCGGTGGCGCGCTGGCAGAACCGCATTACGCCGGTGTGGAAGCACATCGCCGGCGGCTGCCATGCCAACCGGCCGATCGATCGCCTGATCGAGGCCGCGGGGCTGCGCATCGACGGACTGCGCACCTGTTACGCGGATGGGCCGCGACCGATGGCGTTCATGTTCGAGGGCGCGGCGATGGCGGCCTGAAGGCCGATCCGCGGCATGCACTTCATTACTGACTTCGCCGATCTCGCGGTGCTGCTGCCGCTGGCGGTTTGCATCGGCGGCGGCCTGGCCTGGCAAGGGTGGCGGCGCGGGGCCGTGGCGTGGGCGGTCGCGGTGCCGGCGACGCTGGCGGCCATGCTCGTGTTGAAGCTGATGTTTGTCGGCTGCGCCGAGGCGCTGGGCGGATTCAGCCCGAGCGGCCATACCGCGGCGGCAACGGTCATTTATGGCGGGCTGGCGGCATTGTGGCTGCGCCGGCAAGGCGCGCAGGTGCTGGTTTCGCTGGCGCTGGGCAGTGGCGCGGTGGCCGTGCTGATCGGTGCCAGCAGGCTCTTGCTCAATATGCATTCGCTTGCGGAGGTCGCGGTCGGCGCGGCGGTGGGGACCGCCGGGGTGGCGCTGCTGCTGCGCCTGGCCGTGCTGCCGCCGCAGGGACTGCGCCTGGGGCGGGTGGCGATCGCGGCGCTGGTGGTGATGCTGGTGCTGCATGGGCTGCGGTTGCCGGTCGAACCGAATATCAAGGCGGTGGCCGGATGGCTGCCGACGCAGGTGTGCAAGATGGTTGCTCAGCGGTAGGTAAGGTTTAGGTAAGGCCAGGGCTCTGCCCTGGACCCGTCACGCCGGAGGCGTGCT
>JAATGE010000594.1 GCA_015654825.1 Rhodospirillales bacterium | reverse complement strand
GCTTTCGGAACCTAGGGTCCGGCCGTGGCCAAACCAA
The DNA here is from genome assembly GCA_015654825.1 of Rhodospirillales bacterium. Taxonomy (GTDB): domain Bacteria; phylum Pseudomonadota; class Alphaproteobacteria; order Acetobacterales; family Acetobacteraceae; genus CAJCIS01. The sequence continues at coordinate 3,899 of JAATGE010000594.1, read as the reverse complement.
GGCAATCATCGTTCCAGAGTGTTTCACACGTCCAAGGATTGAAGCCGTTCACCGCTTCGCGGTTCCCGCTTGGTTGGCTTTGCGGTTCCCGCTTGGATGCCTTTGCGGTTCCCGCGGGGAGGCCGCATACTCCGGCGCGCCAGGGAGGCTTCGCCATGCGGATTAATCCGGTTTTTCTGCCCATTGCTTCGGTGTGCCTGATGGCGCCGGCGGTTCTCGGCCTGGCCTGGGCGGGAGCGGCGCGGGCCGACGAGGCGCTCGACCAGGCGCTGCAAAACCCGATGCGCAGCCCGGCTTTCGTGGCGCGTGACGCGGCGCGCCATCCGGGCGAGGTGCTGACGTTCTTCGGCCTGCGGCCGAACGCCACGGTGGTGGAGGTCTGGCCGGGCGGCGGCTACTGGACCGAAATCCTGGCGCCGTACCTGCACGGCTTCGGCACCTATATCGTCGCCGTGCCGGGTTCCGACACGGAGCAGGCGGGCGCGCGTTTTCGCGCCCGGGTGGCGGCCAACCGGCCTTTGTTCGGGCGCATCCAGATCGCCGAGCTAGGGCCGGGCCATACCGAATTCGCGCCGCCGGCGACGGCGGACTTCGTGCTGACGTTCCGCAATGTGCACAACTGGATGAGCGACGGGGATGCCGACGACATGTTCGCCGCGTTCTACCGCGTGCTGAAGCCGGGCGGCATTCTGGGGGTCGAGGAGCATCGCGGGCGCACCGATACGCCGCAGGATCCGAAGGCGGCGAACGGCTATGTGCGGCAGGACTACACGGTGGCGCTGGCGCGCAAGGCCGGCTTCGTGCTGGAGAGCAGCTCCGAGATCAGCGCGAACCCGCGCGACACCAAGGATTATCCGCAGGGCGTGTGGTCGCTGCCGCCGACTTACGCGGAGGGCGCCAAGAACCGCGCGAAATACGCGGCGATCGGGGAAGCCGATAATTTCGAGCTGAAATTCCGCAAGCCCGAGCGTTAGGCGCGGGCAACGCTTTGGCAAGCAATTGGGGTCACTGATGCCGCCTTGCCTATTCCGGCAGGGAGACTGGCTGTGTTCTGGCAAACCAACAAAAGCGGGGCGATGGCGGCCCGGGTGGCGGCGCTCGATGCGCTGCGCACGAATGTGATGATTGCCGACAGCCAGCTTAACATTACGTACATGAACACGGCGGTGCGGGCGCTGATGCAGGAGGCGGAGGCCGACCTGGCGAAGGAATTCCCGGGCTTCAGCGCGGCGCGGCTGATCGGCACCAATATCGATGGGTTCCACAAGAACCCGGCGTATCAGCGCGACATGCTGGCGCATCTGACGCAGCCGCATAACGCCATGATTTCGGTCGGACCGCGGGTGTTCGACCTGCTGGTGACGCCGCTGTTCGACCAGGGCACACGCACCGGTTTCGTGGTGGAATGGTCCGATGCGAAGGCGCGGCTGCTGAATGTGGATCTTGCCGGGCAGATCGAGGCGATCAACCGGTCCCAGGCGATGATCGCGTTCAGCGTCGACGGCACGATCCTCGATGCCAACGCGAACTTCCTGAAGGCGCTCGGCTACACGCTGGCTGAAATCAAGGGCCAGCACCACAGCATGTTTGTCGACGCGGCGACGAAGGCGGGTCCGGACTACGCGGCATTCTGGGACCGGCTGCGGCGGGGCGAGTTTCAGGCCGGCCAGTACAGGCGGATCGGCAAGAATGGCCGCGAGGTGTGGATCGACGGCGCCTACAACCCGATCATGGACAGCCACGGCAAGGTCGCCAAGGTGGTCAAGTTCGCGACCGACATCACGGCGCAGATGCAATTGCTCGACAACCTCAAAGGCCTGATCGATCAGAATTTCGGCGAAATAGACGGCGCGATCAGCCTGTCTTCGTCGGAGGCGCGGTCCGCGACGGCGGCGGCGGCGGAGACTTCGACCAACGTGCAGTCCGTGGCGGCGAGCGCGGAGCAGCTGGCGGCCTCGATCGGGGAGATTTCCCAGAGCATGGCGAAATCGCGGTCGGCGACCGAGAGCGCGTTCGAAAAGACCGTGGCGGTGGGGCGCAGCACGAATACGCTGACGGCGGCGGCGCAGGCGATGAACGGCATTGTCGGGCTGATCCGCAACGTGGCCGGGCAGATCAATTTGCTGGCGCTGAACGCCACGATCGAGGCGGCGCGCGCCGGCGATGCCGGCAAGGGCTTCGCGGTGGTGGCGGCGGAGGTCAAGAGCCTGGCGATTCAGGCGGCGAAGGCGACGGAGCAGATTTCCACGGAAATCGACGGCATTCAGGCGGCGTCCGGCGAAGTGGCCGATGCGCTCGACGGCATTCGCGCCGAGGTCAATATCGTGCGCGAAAGCGTCACGGTGACCGCGGCGGCGGTCGAGGAGCAGAGCGCGGTCACCCGGGGCATGTCGGCAAGCATGCAGAGCGCGTCAGGCGCCGTGACGACCGTTTCGGCGAACATCGTGGAGATTTCGTCGGCGGTGCTGCAGGCGGCGCAAGCGGTGGCGAAGACAAGGCAGGCCGCCGAGGTGCTGGTGCGCTAAGGGTGGCGTTAGGCTCGGAGCAATGCCAGCCCCGGAACCAACAAAATTGGGGTCTGGGGCCTAAGGCCCCAGCGGGTCCAGGGCAGAGCCCTGGCCTTCTCCCTTGCCTACGCAGCCCGCGAAGTAAGCGCCGCCTCAATCAGGCCCATGGTCTCGTGCATACCGTACAACGCCACGAAACCGCCGAAGCGGGGGCCTTCCTGCTGGCCCAGCAGCACCTGATACAGGCACGCGAACCAGTCCTTGAGCCCGCCGAACGGATGCCGCTTGCCGACTTCGTAGACCGCGGTCTGGATGGTTTCCGCGGGCGTGACGGGATCCATGCCGCGCAGCGTCTCCGCCAGGTCCGCGAGCGCCGAGCGCTCCGTTTCGGTGGGCGAGCGGAACTGCTTCGTCGGGCGCACGAAGTCGCGGTAATAGGCGATCGCGTGCTCGACCAGGCGCGCCAGGAACGGTTCGCTCTCGGGCGTCGCGGCCGGAATGTAGCGGCGAATAAAGCCCCATAGCATGTCGGGGCTTTCGGCGTTCACGACGCTCGCCAGGTTGAGCAGCATGCCGTAGGCGATCGGGCTGCCGGCGTTGTCCGGAATCTGGCCGGCGTGGAAGTGCCAGGCCGGGTTGGCCTTCAGGGCCTCCGCATCCTCGGCGCGGGCGCGGTCCACGTTGGCGACGTATTCGTCGGTGGCGCGCGGGATGACGTCGAAATACAGGCGCTTGGCGCGGTGCGGCTGGTTGTACATGAACTGGCTGAGGCTTTCGGGCGGCGCGTAACGCAGCCATTCCTCGACCGAGAGGCCGTTGCCCTTGGACTTGCTGATCTTTTGTCCGTGCTGGTCGAGGAACAGCTCGTACGTGTAGCCGATCGGCGGGCGGGCGCCGAGGATGCGGCAGATCTGCGTGGAGAGCTTCACGCTGACGATCAGGTCCTTGCCGGACATTTCGTAGTCCACGCCGAGCGCGAACCAGCGCATGGCCCAGTCGGCTTTCCATTGGCATTTGGCGCCGCCGCCGTAGACGGTGGTTTCGAATTTCTTTCCGTCGTCGTCGGCCCAGAACACCGTGCCGGCGTGCGCATCGACCTGGTCGATGCGCACCTGCATGACGATGCCGGTTTCCGGGTGCAGCGGCAGGATCGGCGCGTAGGTCTCGCGGCGGTCGTGGCCGAGGGTGGGCAGCATGACGGCGAGCACTTCATCGAAACATTCGAGCATGCGCTTCAGGGCGACGTCGAAAGTGCCGGCTTCGTAATAGGCGGTGGAGGAGGCGAATTCGTATTGGAAGCCGAAACTGTCCAGGAAGCCGCGCAGGCGGGCGTTGTTGTGATGGCCGAAGCTCGGGTGGGTGCCGAAGGGATCGGGGATCGTGGTCAGCGGC
>JAATGE010000106.1 GCA_015654825.1 Rhodospirillales bacterium | reverse complement strand
CCTCAGGCCCCAGCGGGTCCAGGGCAGAGCCCTGGCCTGCCATTCTCGCTTAACTTAGCGCCTATGTGGCAGAGTCCCTGGCCTTCAGATAAAGCGCAGAACGACCACGAGTCCCGCCACGGTCCCCGCCGCAGCGCCCGCCACCACCGCCGGCCGGCGGTGCACAAACGCCCGCATCGGCACGCCAAACCGCCGCAACAGGCCCGCTTCGAGAAAGAAACGAGCGCCTCGCGTCACCAGGCTGGCCACTACAAACACGCCGAAATTGAAGTGCGCCGCGCCGCTGGTGATCGTCACCAGTTTATACGGAATAGGCGTAAGGCCCTTCACCAGGATAACCGCCACGCCCCATCGCGCATACCAGGCGCGGAAATTCACCAGCGCCGCATCCGCGTGGTAGGCGTGCAGCACCGGCCGCGCGAGCATGTCGAAGAACTCCGCCCCGATCAGGTAGCCCAGGCACCCCCCAAGGACGCTCGCGGCGGTGCACAGCGCGGCAAAGAACCACGCCCGCTCCGGACGCGACGCCGCCATCGGCACCAGCAGCACGTCGGGCGGAATGGGAAAGAAGCTGCTTTCGGCGAAGCTGACGACCGCCAGCCAGAGCGGCGCGCGCGGGCTGGCGGCCAGGGCGAGAATCTGGGCGTAGAGGGCGCGGAACATGGCCCCGCATGGCATGAAACCGCGGTGCTGCCCAGCACCGCCCGCACCGGCCGGCCCACGCCTCGCCGCCATCCGGGCTGGTCTGCGCCCCCCGGCCGTTGCACCGCGGGCCCCCGCCCCCTAGCTTCCGCGCAATGTCCCCGCTCCGGATCGCCCTCGCGCAATTCAACCCGCACGAGGGGCAGATCGATCACAACCTCAGCAAGATCCGTCAGTTGCGCGCCCAGGCCGCGGCCGCCGGCGCCGATCTGCTGGTCACCCCCGAATTCTCCATCGCCGGCTACCCGCCGGAAGATCTGGTCCGCCGCGCCGCCTTCGTCGATCGTTGCGAAGCGGCACTGGAGGCCCTGGCGCGCGATACCGCCGATAGCGGCCCGGGCCTGATCGTCGGCGGCCCCTGGCGCGAGCACGGCCACATCTACAACGCCGCCTTCCTCATGGATGGCGGCGTCATCACCGCCCGCCGCGCCAAGCACGAACTGCCGAATTACGGCGTGTTCGACGACAAGCGCGTGTTCGATCCCGGTCCCGAGCCGGGGCCCGTAGTATTCCGCGGCACGCGCATCGGCCTGATGATCTGCGAGGATTGGTGGTTCCCGCGGGTTTCCGAAACGCTGGCCGAAACCGGCGCCGAACTTCTGTTGTCGATCAACGGCAGCCCGTTCGAAAGCCACAAGCCGGAGCGCCGCATCCAGCTGGCCCTGCTGCGCGTCGTCGAAACCGGACTCCCCTTCGTGTTCCTGGCGCAGGTCGGCGGCCAGGACGAACTGGTGTTCGACGGCGCCAGTTTTGCCCTCAACGCGGATCGATCGCTGGCCGCCCTGCTGCCGAGTTTCGAACCGGCCCTGGTCGTGACCGAATGGCAGCATCGCGACGGAAAGCTGGCCTGCGCCCCGCTCGATCTGCCGGCGGAGGCCGATCCGCTGCAGGATGTCTATCGCGCGCTGATGCTCGGGTTGCGCGATTACGTCGAGAAAAACCGGTTTCCCGGCGTGATCCTGGGACTTTCGGGCGGCATCGACAGCGCGCTCTCCGCCGCCATCGCCGCCGACGCCCTTGGCGCCGAGCGGGTACGCGCCGTCATGCTGCCAAGCCCCTACACCAGCCGCGACAGCCTCGAGGACGCGGCGTCCTGCGCCCGCCTGCTGGGCATCCGCTACGACACCGTTCCAATCACCCCCGCCATGCAGGCGTTCGATACGGCGCTGGCACCGCTGTTCGCCGACACCCAGCGCGACATCACCGAAGAGAACATCCAGGCCCGCACGCGCGGCCTGATGCTGATGGCGCTATCGAACAAATTCGGCCAGATGGTGCTGACCACCGGCAACAAGAGCGAAATGTCGGTCGGCTACGCGACGCTGTACGGCGACATGTGCGGCGGCTACTCGGTGCTGAAGGACGTTTACAAGACCCAGGTCTTCGCCCTCAGCCGCTGGCGCAATGCCAACCGCCCCCCCGACGCGCTCGGCCCCGCCGGCCCAATAATGCCGGAGCGCGTCATCACGAAACCACCCAGCGCCGAATTGAAACCCGACCAGACCGATCAGGACACCCTGCCGCCGTACGATGTACTGGACGCGATCCTCGCCGGCCTGATCGAAGCCGAGCAATCGGTGGATGATCTGGTGGATGCGGGCTTCGACCGCGCCACCGTGGTGCGCGTGTGGAAAATGCTCGACCGCGCCGAGTACAAGCGTCGCCAGGCGCCGCCGGGCGTGAAGATATCGCCGCGCGCTTTCGGCCGCGACCGGCGCTACCCGATAACCAACGGATTTACCGGACTCATTGCATGATACTTGCGATAGCAGAAAGGCTAGGGGCTTTGCCCCTAGGACCCCACTGGGGCCTTAGGCCCCAGACCCCAATTTTCTTT
>JAATGE010000380.1 GCA_015654825.1 Rhodospirillales bacterium | reverse complement strand
TGCGAACGAGGCGCTCTCCCAACTGAGCTACAGCCCCGCCGTGCGGTCGCGGACAAATCCCAGAGCGCGCCCCCCACGTCAAGGCGCACATGCCTGGCATCGTGGCTGGCGACGCGCCCCGGATATGCCATGGATGCCCGTCATGCCGCCACGTCGCACCTGTTCCCCGCCCACGCTCGGATGACCCGCGCGAGCCGCGAGTACCCTCAGCGCCCGCTAGTCGGCATCGGCGTTGTTCTGCTGCGCCCGGCGCCGGACGGCCCGCGGGTGCTGCTGATCCGTCGCGGCCGACCGCCGGCGATGGGGGAATGGAGCTTGCCCGGTGGCGCCCAGCGCCTCGGCGAAACCGCGGAGCAGGCGGCCCGCCGCGAACTGCTGGAGGAAACCGGCCTTGCGGCCGGTGACCTTACCCTCATCGCCCATGTCGACAGTATTCACCACGACCCGGCGGGCGCCGTTCAATACCACTACACCATCCTCGACTTCGCCGGCCTCTGGCTGGGCGGCGCCCCGGTTGCAGGCGGGGACGCCACGGAATGCCGCTGGGCGGGTGAAGCTGATTTCGACGCGCTGCGCCTGTGGTCGGAGGCACGCCGCGTCATCGCCGCCGCGCTGTCGCGGCTCCGCCCGTAGAGACGGCGCGCCGCCGCCTGCATGAGCGTTGCGCGGCGGGAGTTCCCTGCACGATCAAAACAGGCCACAGTTTGCCGCCGCAGTCGGCTCGGTGTCGAAGTCAGGCTCGGAACAGATAAAGGGGGTCTGGGGCCTACTGGCCCCGTCGTGCGGTAGCACGCCTCCGGCGTGACGGGTCCAGGCGCAGGGCCCCTGGCCTTTCCGTGACCGGGCGCTGTCACAAAAGCTTCACCCATCCCCCAGTCGTGCTGATAAGCTGGCTGCGTTACTTTCCGCCCGCGCGCCCGGCTCAATTCAAGCATTGCCCCCTGGCCCGGCCGCCTCGTCCACCAGGAGGTTTTATGCGCCTAAACCATGTTCTGGCCCTGATCGTGGGGGCCGGAGCGGCATGTACCCAGGCAAGCGCCTGGGGCCAGCAGATCACCGGCGCCGGGTCGACGTTTGCTGCCCCGCTGTACCAGAAATGGGGCGAGGCGGCTGGCGCCTCGCTCGGCGTCAACTTGAACTACCAGGCCATCGGCTCCGGCGCCGGGCAGAAGCTGATCTTTGCCCGCACCGTCGATTTCGGTGCCAGCGACGCGCCGGTTGCGGCCGCCAAGCTGCAGCAGAACAAGCTGCTGCAATTCCCCACCGCCATCGGCGCGCTCGATATCGTCATCAATCTGCCCACGGTGAAGCTTAACCAGCTCCGGCTGACCGGCAAGCTGCTGGCCTCGATCTATCTCGGCACCGTGACCAAGTGGAACGATCCCGCCATCGCCGCGATCAACCCTGGCATTGCGCTGCCGGACCTGGCGATCGCGCCGGTCTATCGCGCCGACGGCTCCGGCACGACGTATGTGTTCACCAATTACCTCGCGAAGGTGGATGCCGACTTCAAATCGCATGTCGGCGCCGGCAATGCGGTCAGCTGGCCCGCGGGGACCGGCTCCAAGGGCAATGCCGGTGTCGCGGGCACGGTCGAAAACACCGTCGGCGGCCTTGGCTATGTCGAAAGCGCCTACGCCACCCAGAATCACCTGACGACGGTGCAGCTGCAAGGCCACGATGGCCAGTTCCTGAAGCCGACGCCGGAAACCTTCGCCGCTGCCGCGGCCGCCGCGAACTGGGCCGGGGCCGCGCAATTCGCCGTCGACATGAATGACGCGCCGGGCGCCAGATCCTGGCCCATCGTTTCGACCACGTTCGTTCTGCTGCCGACCGACCCGGAAGATGCCGCACGTTCCGCGGCAGTGCTGAAGTTCTTCGGCTGGGCGCTTAACAGCGGCGATCCGATCGCGCAGAACCTGCAATATGTTCCGCTGCCGCCGGCGGTGAAGGCCGCGGTCAGGGCGGCCTGGGCCGCCGTAGGGCACACATAGGAGCGGCCCGCGCGCGCGGGCCGAGGGGCTGAATGGCAGGCAGGACTCTCACCGTCGACCAGGTGATGAAGGCCCAGGCGCGCGCCCGCGTACGGCGCGCGAGCGGGCCCGGCGACGCCATTTTCAAGCTGCTGGCGCACGCCGCCGGTGGCTTCGTGCTGCTGCTGCTCGGCGCCATCATCGTGCTGCTGTTCATGGGCGGCCTGCCGGCGTTTCGCGCCGCGGGCCCGGGGTTCCTGATATCGCCGGCCTGGAACCCGGTCACCGAGCGGTTCGGCGCACTGATTTCGGTCTACGGGACCGTGGTCAGCTCCGTGCTGGCACTCATCCTGGCGGTGCCGCTGGCATTTGGGGTGGCGTATTTCCTGACCGAGCTGGCGACGCCCCGGTTGCGCCAGCCGATCGGCACCGCCGTGGAACTGCTCGCCGCCGTTCCGTCCATCATCTACGGCATGTGGGGATTCTTCGCCCTCGCGCCCTGGCTGAGCGCGCATGTGGAGCCGCTGCTCGCCAACACATTGGGCCGGTTGCCGGTGGTCGGCGTGGTGTTCGCCGCCGCCCCCGGCAATGCCAGCCTGTTCACCGCGGCCGTCGTGCTGTCCATCATGGTGCTGCCCTTCATTGCCGCGACGATGCGCGACGTGTTCCTGACGGTGCCGTCGATATTCAAGGAATCGGCGTTCGGCCTGGGCTGCACCACGTGGGAGGTGATGCGCAACGTGGTGCTGCCCTACACGCGCACCAGCGTGGTCGGCGGCATCATGCTCGGGCTCGGGCGCGCGCTCGGCGAAACCATGGCGGTCACGTTCGTGATCGGCAACACCAACCGCATCAGCCCCAGCGTGTTCGCGCCCGGCAATACCATCGCTTCGCTGGTGGCGCTTGAATTCACCGAGGCGGATCAGGGCAGCTTGCATCTGTCCGCGCTGATGGCGCTGGGTTTTATACTGTTTGTTATTTCGTTTGTGGTGCTGGCGATTTCCCGGTTGCTGCTGAAGCAGGGGGCGCCGACGTGATGGGTGCGACGGGCATTCGGGGTAGAAGGCCAGGGGGCTTTGCCCCCTGGACCCCCACCAAGGACAAGTCCTTGGAACCTTCTTATTGGTTCGGGGGCCAAGCCTGGATCTCCGCCGCTGGCCCACTATCATGAGCGCGGCACTTTCGCCCGTCCGCGACCCCGCCATGGGCATGCGCCTGCGCCGCCGCCGTAATCGGTGGAATGGCATGGCTTCGGTGCTCGCCAGCGTCGCGACGGTGGTGGCGCTCGGGGCGCTCGCCTGGATCCTGATCACACTGATCGTGCTCGGCCTTCCGGGGCTGAAGCCGATGATCTTCATCACCGTCACCAAGGCGCCCGGCTCCGGCGGCGGCCTTTCCAATGCCATCGTCGGCAGCCTGATCCAGACCGCGCTCGGCACCGCCGTCGGCACCCCGATCGGCCTGATGGTGGGCACCTACCTGTCCGAATATGCGGGCGATTCCGGGCTCGGCAACGCGGTGCGTTTCGTCTCGGACATCCTGCTGTCCGCGCCATCGATCCTGATCGGCCTGTTCATCTTCTCCGTGCTGGTGGCGCCGTTCGGCGGCTTCTCCGGCTTCGCCGGTGCTATGGCCCTGGCGGTGATCGTCATCCCGATTGTCGTGCGCACGACGGAGGACATGCTCCGTTTGGTGCCGGTCACCTTGCGTGAGGCGGCGATCGCGCTCGGCGCGCCACGATGGCGCACCATCGTGTTCGTCTGCTACCGTGCCGCGCGCGACGGCATCCTGACCGGGGTGCTGCTGGCGGTGGCGCGCATCGCCGGCGAGACGGCGCCGCTGCTGTTCACCTCGCTGGGCAATTCCGGCTATGGCGGCCTCGGCGGCGCCATGGCCAGCCTGCCCGTAACCATCTACCAGTACGCCGCGAGCGCGTTCGACGACTGGGTACAACTGGCCTGGACCGGCGCGCTGCTGATCACGCTCGGCGTGCTGACGATTAATATTCTCGCGCGCCTGATCGTGCGCCGCCGCTAGGGAGCCGACATGACCGAGACCTCGGCCGACATGCTAGGTGTACAGACCCAAACGCAGCGCCCCGCGCCGCCGACCCCGCCGCGCGTCGCCATTCGCGGGCTGGATTTCTATTACGGCACCAACAAGGCGCTGAAATCCATTACGCTCGATCTGCCGGAGAAAAAGGTCACCGGCATGATCGGTCCTTCCGGCTGCGGCAAATCCACGCTGCTGCGCGTGCTGAACCGCATGTACGATCTGTATCCCAACCAGCGCGCGCATGGCGAAGTGATCATGGACGGGGAGAACATCCTCGATCCCGGGGTCGACGTGAACGCGCTGCGCAGCCGCGTCGGCATGGTATTTCAGAAGCCGACGCCGTTTCCGATGTCGATTTACGACAACATCGCCTTTGGCGTGCGGCTGCACGAGAAACTGAACCGCGCTGAAATGGACGGGCGGGTCGAATGGGCGCTGGCGCGGGCCGCGCTGTGGTCCGAAGTGCGCGACCGCTTGCGCACCCCGGCCTTCGGGCTTTCCGGCGGCCAGCAGCAGCGCCTGTGCATCGCGCGCACCATCGCGGTGCGCCCCGAGGTTATTCTGCTCGACGAGCCGACCAGCGCGCTGGACCCGATCAGCACCCTCAAGATCGAGGAGCTGATCGACGAGCTGAAGCAGGATTTCACCATCGCCATCGTCACCCACAACATGCAGCAGGCGGGGCGCTGCGCGGACCAGGTGGCGTTCTTCTATTTGGGCGAACTCGTGGAAGTGGGTCCCGCGCACCAGATCTTTACAACGCCAAAACAGAAGAAGACGCAGGAATACATCACCGGCCGGTTCGGCTAAGGAACGACATGAGCGATCGGGTAAATAGGTCGAAAGCCCAACCAGCAGCGGCCAGACACTCCCGCCGCGCAGCGCCAACGCAGGCGGCACGCCGTCTT
>JAATGE010000659.1 GCA_015654825.1 Rhodospirillales bacterium | reverse complement strand
TCACCCATCACTGCGACATCATCGAAACCGGCAACGAAAGCTGGCGCATCAAGAACCGCGCGTGACCGTCCAGTGCAACCGCTGGTACGGGTCCCGTTTGCACGCTGATCGTGGGTCCCAATTGCACGCTGATTGACAGTGCGCCTGCTCGGCGAGACCGCCCTCACGGCACCGAGGGTCCTGTGGCCGCCTCCTGGTCACGCCGAGAGGGATGTTCGGAGGGCGACTCTTCGAGCACCGAGAGTGATATCCCGCCGTGCTCCCAGACGATCGCGCGGGTGACGGAAAGTCCAAGACCGATTCGACCGGTGCCGGGGTCGACATTGTCCGGCGCGAAGGGCGCGTTGACCTGGGACGAGGACGTTCGGCATTGCGTCCAACTTCTGCGAGAATACGTCGAATGAACTCCGATACGACGCGCGATCAGCGCCATCCCGGCTTTTTCCACCTGCGCCTTCTTATCGAGTTCGTCGCAATCTTCGTCGGCGGGCCGCTGGCGGTCCTGGCGATCCACCAGCGCGGCGCCCTGTTTCTTGTGCTCTGGCTCGGCGCGCTGGTTGCCTTTTTCAACACACGTGGTCGGCCCCCGTTCCCAAAGCACCCAATGTGGCCCGAGCTCCGCGGCATCGCTGTCCGATTTTCGGTGCTGGCGCCCCTTATCGCACTCGTCACCTGGCTTGCCTTCCCGCATTTGTTCCTCGAGCTACCGCGGCAGCGACCGTTGCTTTGGGCGATCATCATGGTGCTCTATCCGCTGCTCTCGGTCTGGCCTCAGGAAATGCTGTACCGGTCTCTGCTGTTTCACCGCTACCGCGAACTCTTCCGCAGCGACGTCGCGCTAATTCTAGTGAGCGCGAGCGCCTTCGGTTTCGCGCACATCATCTTCCTGAACTGGATCGCGATCCTCATGACAGCGGCGGGCGGATTGCTTTTCGCGCGTGACTACGCGCGCCACCGGTCGTTGGCGCTAACCTGTCTGGAACATAGTCTCTACGGCTGCTTGATCTTCACCGTCGGCCTCGGACGCTTTTTCTATACCGGCGCTGCGTGGACCCATTGACCCGCGAAAGTAAGACAGCGAGGGCAGCATCAGTCGGCCACGGATTCGTTTCGATGGACCCGGCGCATTTGATATTTACGGCTCACGATCGATGATCAGGAAACTCGGGCCCCGATGGGCGAGTGCCCGGCCAAGCACCTCGGCGATCGACTGAAGATTTTCGATTTTCTCGGTGCGGGCGCCAAAACCTTCGGCGATGCGCTGCATATCCAGGCTCGGGTTGTCGAAGTCCATTCCAACGAACCGCGTGTTCTCGATCGACGTCCCCATTACGTTGCACCACAGTTCCTTCAGCAGCCGATATTCGTGGTTCACGAAGCAGACGAATATCGATGGGATGGCATACTTGGCCGCCGACCAGAGCGCGTGGATGGAAAACAGGCTGCCGCCGTCACCCACGAAGCAGGCGGCGTGCTGCCCGGTCGCCAACCCGATGCCGACGCCCAGCGGCATGGCCCAGCCCAAGCCTCCGCCGCGGGGGGAGAAGTGAACGTTGCGGAAACCGAGGCCTACCGCCATGTCCTGCACAATCGGGTCCTCCGACGATCCTTCGGTAATGACGTGTGTCATTCGATCGAGATGACGCAGGACACCGAGTATCAGCGCATCGCTCGGGCGGGGGCCGGACGATGAATATTTCGCTGCCAAAGCCGCCAGATCGGCGGTTCGTTCGCCCGCTGGTGCGGCCGGCGCGCCGATCGCCGTTGCCAGTGCGTTCAATGTCGCGTTGATTTCACCGAGCACCGCGATGTCGCAGGGATAATCGAACCCGAGCTGACTGGTCGCGGGCGCGATCTGTATCACCTGCAATTCGCCGGGTAGCGCGGAAAGGCCGTCATAGGTGAAAGTATCCACCTTCTCGCCGATCAGCAGCATCGTGTGATAGCGGCTGAGTGCCTGATTGATTTCCCTGGTTGTCGGGGGAAGCTGACCGCGGAAGTTCGGGTGCAGGGGATCGACGGTGCCCTGTACGTGGAACGGCGCGGCGTAGATGTCCGCGGCGAGTGCCGTTGCAATGCGGCCGACCGCGTCAATGCCATGCGCGGCGCCGACTGAATAGTCGGCAACGATGGCGAGCTTGCCTGGTGGAACGGCCTGCAGGGCACGCGACACTTCGCCGATCGCGCACGGCACCGCGTCCTCGATGATGCGTGTCTTCTTGAATGTTATATTTTCGGTCCGCTGCAGCATGAAGTCCATCGGGATCGACAGAAAGACCGGACCTGTCGGCTGCAGCCTCGCCTGCAGGTAGCAGCGCTGCAGCGCCACGGCGAGATCGTCGGCGCGGGTCACTTCATAGGCATATTTGGTAGCGGTCTCGGCAAGCCGCACGTTGGGCGCGCCAAGCACCGGATTGTGGATGAGAAACCGCGAATCCTGCTGTCCATTGATGACCAGCAGCGGCACGCCGGACATCAGCGCGTTGCGCATGTTGAACATGCCGTTGGCCAGGCCTGGATATGTGTGCAGGCTGACGATGGACGGCTTGCCGGTGATCAGCGCGTAGCCGGCAGCGATGCCGACCGCGCTCGATTCGTGCAATGACAGGATGTAGGCGGCTTTCGAGGCTGCTACGGCAGCAAGGAATGTGGTTTCGGTTGTTCCCGGATTGCCGAATACGAACGGAATTTCGTAGGTGGCGAGAAAATCCTGGATCAGTTCGCCGCCTGTCCTGTCTGTCATGGTCACCCTCGTGCCACGTGGCAGAAGAAATGTCTACAGCAGAGCTTGTGGATCAGTAATTTGTCGATGCCCGGCGGCAGCGCTTCGAACCAGTCCTCGTCGTTGCCCATTCGGGCGCTGAACTCAGCGTGCCTGGACGTGCCGCGGCGGACAGAGCTCGAACGCTCCGGCAAAAAGCGCATTTCGAATAATCAAAAGTTTTTGGTTTTTTTCAAAAAAACAAGAAAAAGCGCTTCTTTTTGAAAAAAGAAGCAAAAACTTTTGTTGATGGTGCCTTGATCCACTATGCCGCGGAATTCGCGACCTTTCAGTGCATCAACAACCATGCTCAAATACGTTCAGGATGTGTCCACCGTAACGTCACAACCGGAGACTGCGCCGTTGGAAAAGGAGCAAACGCATGACAACGGAGATTGCCAGCAATATCACCGCACCCACGCGCTTCCTGGAGGCTGGGGGCGAGCGATACGCGTATCGCCGGTTCGGCGCCGGCGCGGGCCGGTCTCTGCTGTGCCTGCAACACTTCACCGGGACGCTGGACAACTGGGATCCCGCCGTTAGCGATCCGCTCGCGGCGGGACGGGAAGTGATCCTGTTTGAAAGCGCCGGCATCGGCCGCTCCAGCGGCAAGGTGCCGGCGACGATCGCCGGTATGGCGGCGCACACGCTGGCCTTCCTCGACGGGCTTGCGCTGAACAGCTGCGATGTCCTTGGCTTCTCGCTGGGCGGAATGGTCGCGCAGGAGATGGCGCGGGCGCGCCCCTCGATTTTCCGCCGGATGATCCTTGTGGGGACAGCGCCGAGAGGCGGCGACGATATCATGCATCTCGAGAAACCCAGCCTCGCAAAGCCGCTCGGCGATGCGTCGCTGAAGGGTTATGCGGTGCTGCAGAAGCTATTCTTTGCGCCGACGGAGACGAGCCAGGCGGCTGGCGCGGCCTTTATCGAAAGGCTCATGCAGCGCAAGGCGGACCGGGAGCCGGTCTCGGGACCCGCGGTCGCGCAGGCGCAGATCGCGGCGTTTCGCGAGTGGGAGACGTTCGAGGGCGAACGTTTCGCGGACCTCCGGTCGATCGAGCATCCTACGCTCGTCGTCAATGGCGTCCATGACGAAATGATTCCGGTATTCAACTCGTATCGCCTGGGCGAGAACCTCCCGAACGCGGTACTGCTGACCTATCCCGACGCCGGCCACGGGTCGCTGTTTCAGTTCCACGCACCGTTTACCAAACAAGCGGCGGCGTTCCTGGCTGCTGACGGGCCGTTCGCGCCGTATTAGGGCAAGAAGGCCAGGGCTCTGCCCTGGACCCGTCACGCACAGCGTGCTCTCGCACGACGGGCCAGTAGGCCCCAGAGCCCAATTAGCGCTGCGCGGCTTTTCATCGTCTCCCCGGCGAAGCCTGAACCCGACACGATATTTCCGGCTTCGCCGTTCCTCACAACAAATGGGTCTGGGGCCTCAATCCCCAGCAGGTCCAGGGCAGAGCAAAATAAGCGCTACCATAAGGAAATCTGAGCTCTGGCAGAAAGAAGCT